>JBJKQJ010000189.1:0-5544 GCA_046705445.1 Thermoplasmataceae archaeon | reverse complement strand
GTTCTCAACAGCCTGTATGTCTACCAGCGCAGAAAAACCGATTATGATTTTCTTTCGAATTAGCTGATTGATCCTTCTCCTTATGGTGGCTTCACTTGTCTCGAGCTGCTTGGCCATTTCAGCATTTGACATCCTTGCGTTGTACCTTAGAAAACAGATAATCTGTTTGTCCAGTTCATCCACTGGGAGAAGCGATGGGTCAATTTTGGACCACCTGATGGCAATATCGCAACTGTATCCTTCCAGATATTGCTCACTTATTTCTTTGCCTTCCACATTTTGCCATGTGCTGTTCGTATTTAACCATATATTGTCGAAAAGGAACAAAATGTAGCGAACTCGGTTATGTTTTCTCATATAGTAAATGTATAATTGAGTATGGAGCATTTTACAAAAATGAGAAATAGTCTCGTTTAATGTTCCGGGGAAGGTGCATTTGCTGAAGATCTACTTCGAGTCCTATGGATGCACGCTCTCCAAATCGGAGGCGGGTCTTTACGTTAACAAAATGCTTAGCGAAGGCGGTGAACTTGTTTCATCCCCACAAGAAGCAGATCTGAGCGTTATAGGCACCTGTGTGGTCATAAAGCATACCCAAGATAGGATGCTCTCGAGAATTGAAGATCTATCGAGAAACACAAAGGTAAAGGTGATGGGCTGCCTGCCTTCAGTCAGTGGTGGCGTGCTTGAATCAGAAAGAATTGAAGTTCTCAAGCCCAGGGAATTCAAGTCATTTTATACTGGAACCCTTGATGATGTTGAAATCAGGGAACCTTCAATATTTGACGGAATCCCCATAAATCAGGGATGCACGGGCAGCTGCAACTACTGCATTTCACATGTAGCACGAGGGAAACTAGTATCCAGGCCGCCTGAGAAAATTGTCAACCAGATAGGGATGCAGCTGGAAAGGGGAATTAGGGAAGTGAGAATTTCGTCACTGGATACGGCTGCGTATGGAAAAGATCTGGGAATTTCACTCCCCCACCTTGTTGGTGAAATACTGAAATTGGATGAGAAGTTCAAACTCAGGGTAGGCATGATGGAGCCAAAAAACACCAGTGACATAATTGATGGTCTGCTGGAGAAGTTCAGAGACGACAGAGTTTTCAAATTTCTCCATATTCCCGTGCAGAGCGGCGACAACAGAATTTTAGACCTCATGAACAGGGAATACCATAAGGATGCCTTCACAACAATAGTCAGAAAATTCAGGGAAAAGTTCCCAGACGGGACGATATCCACAGACATAATATCAGGTTACCATCACGAGGATGAGGAGAGCTTTGAACTCACTGTAAGGTTGCTGGAAGAAACAAAACCCGAAATCATCAACATAACCAGATTCTCTCCAAGGCCCTATACACCAGATTTCAACGCCAAATTGCCGCCTTCAAACTCCATAAAAAGGTGGACCAGGCAGTACACGGAACTTCACAAGAAAATACTTCATGGCCGATATGCGGCCTTGATCGGAAGAGTAGAACCCATATTCATCACAGAAAAAGGAAAACCAGGCACCGTTGTTGGAAGGGATGATTCGTACAGGCCAGTGGTCGTGAAAGGAGAATATCCCCTTTATAACACCCTTGAAGTTGAAATTGTTGAACAGGCCGGCACTTACCTGATTGGAAAGAAATTATGATGCCAGTTCGTCAACGGCTACAATTTCATCCATGACGTACCGGTTGTTTTCCCTTAGCCCGAAAATCTGCTGAAATTCTGGCGGCGTCAGGATAGGCATGGGAAATTTATCGCTTTCATCAAGAGACACACGGGGGCAGCCTGTGAAGACAACTGCATCACACCTCATGTTCTCGTAATCAGAGGGCCTTACATCATTTGCAGTCAGAAGCACAGCATCAAGACCCTGTGACTTGGCCTGTTCCAGAACCTTGTTTGCAAGCTTGATCCTGTACTGGCCTATCTTGTTGTCAGCTACTACGCATATCTTTCTTGCATCCCTGGCCTTGAATAGTTTCGCATACCTCTTTCTCAGAAATTTGTCGGTCTCAGGCCTGATTTCGACGAGCCGTCTTTCGTTCATGTCGAGAATGAAAACATCCTTTTCAGAAGCCAGTTGGGCCCCTATTGCATGGAACTTGCCGGTGCTGACAACCACATAGCAGTCCACTTCCTCCGATATTGAGTGGGCGGCGCTGAAATTGCACCCTAGAACCTGCCCGGGATATTTCATCCTCATATCCTGCCTGCCAACTGTGACCTCAAAACCGTCCTTCTCCATCAGTTCCCTTATCCTGTGCATCTGGTCGAGGTACTGGATGGAACAGAGCAGGCCAACTTTGTTGTAGCCCAGATCATGAAGGGGTTTGAATGCTGAAGTCTCTATTTCTATATTTTTGGTAACCCTGTACTCCATGAAGATCATGGGTTTAGGATACTTAATGTTGGGAATCTCAGAGTGGCCAAACTGAACAATGCAGTCCACATCTCTGTAAACATCAGGGGTGCTGATGTCGCAGGCCCCATAAAACGGGTCTGAACTTACAATAACAGAGAACCTGCTGGAAAGTTCGTTGAAATATTCGAATACATGTGGCTTAAGTCCATCTGGCAGCTGAAGCAGTACTTTTCTAGCTTTCATTGCCTGCAGCTTCTCGACGACTTCTTCTATGGTTGTTGTCACTGACTCCTGATTTATAACCGCTATTAAGACATGTGTAATTATGGAAGTATTTCCGCTGTAAGTCTGGTCAAAGCTCCATTACGCCTTTTCTCATAACGATCTCACCATTGCTTATGACTGTGTCAACAAGCCTGGAGCCATACGCATAAGGAATCTTACGGTAGTCATCAACGGTGAGCATTATGATGTCAGCCCTTTTGCCGGGTTCTATTGATCCTGTTTCAGCCTGAATTCCCAGGGAATAGGCTGCGTTCACAGTTACAGCGTTCAATGCCTCTTCTATGGAGATGTTGCAGAATCTCACTGCAAGGTAAAGGGCGAAAAGGAGGTTGGAATTATAGGAAACAGGGGATGAATCAGTTGCGATACTCACAGGAATTCCCTTTGAAATGAATTTTCCAATATCGGGATACATTCCGTCTGTAATGTTGAAAGCCGTGATCGGCAGGAAAGTGGCCACCGTTTTATGCTGCCCGATATGGCCCATGCCGTTCTCACCTGTGTAAAGAAGGTGGTCTACACTCTTAATTTCATATTTTTCACATAATGAGAGGCAGCCTATATCTGCAAGCTCATCCGCATGCATCCTCAAATCAAATCCCAAGTTTCGAGCAGCCTGGAAAAACTCTTCTGTTGCCTGAGGCGAAAAAGCACCTTTGTCACAGAATGAGTCAACAAATTTAGCCCTCCCCTGGAATCTGGGAAGCATCTTTTCCACCACATCATGTACATATGAATTTTCTGTTGACCCTTTGGGAATAGCATGAAGAGGCAGGAACGTAGGAACCACATTCATGATGCCCAGGTTTGAAATTCTCTCAATAACATTCATCATTGAGGTTTCTGATTCTAGGGACAGGCCGTAACCAGTCTTGATTTCCATAGTTGTGGTGCCTGTGGAAATTGCGTCATAAATCCTTGAAAGGCTCTCTGAAAACATCCTGTCCTCGGTTGCCTCCCTTGTCTGGTCCACGGTCCTGTAAATTCCGTTCCCGGAACTCAGTATTTCCAGATAGCTCTTCCCCTTGACCTTCATGTAGAACTCTTCTTCCCTAGTTCCACCATAAACAATATGGGTGTGGGAATCCACGAGTCCTGGCATGACCAGTTTTCCCCTTGCATCAATAGAAATAGCGTTGTACCTTTCTTTCAGGGCTTCAGCCTTGGCCTGATCTATAATTTCCATTATTTTGCCGTCTGAAACAAGAATCGCTGCATTCTTCCTTATCCGGAGTTTCTTCATTTTTGAACCGGAGAGTGGCTCCCAACCGGCTCCAGCCATTGTAAGTATCTGTGAGGCGTTTTCTATCAAAAGGGAAGACATGAATTGAAAACCCTTCATAACACTAAAAATTTAGCCTAAAACAGATAAGGGAAAAATCCAAAGAGAGTGAAGAGCAGATACCCCAGTGCAATGGGAACAATGAACGGTATGCGGTAAAGCATATACCTGGTGCCATTTTTCTCCATCTTCCGGTAAGCTGCGGGCTTCTTTGCCTCCAGTTCACTGCTGTAACGCATAGCAAGTGGCTGGCCCGGTATATTTTCCGTGCCGTGCCGATAGACCTTTATAATTGCGAAGAAAACAAAAACTACTGCAAAAACAGATATGTCGGTCAAAAGTGCAAGAGATGTTGGCAGGACGGAGTAGTCAATTCTTCCCTGAAAAACAGTGGCGACAAAGGGAGAGTAGAATGGGGAAGCAAACATGAGGGCCAGAATGGCCTTTATATCTCCAATTCCAAACATCATTTCCCTGAAGCCCAGGATAAATACCATGGACATGGCAAGCAACTGGAATCCCCAGTAGAAACCTGAAAAGAAAATATCAAACAGTGAGACGGCCAGGAACACTACTCCGATTATCTCATATGCATATGTGTCTGGAGCGAGGAATGAAAAGAAAAATATGAGAATTCCTGCCACCAGGTAAATCATGGGCACCAGAAGAAAATAATCCTGTATGGCTGCAACAACCATCAGTGGCAGGAAAAGCAGAGCTTTAACAGTTCTGTTTCTGATATCTGTATAACTGCCATACGCCAGGGAGGCAAATGCCACTGACATTACTATGTATGTGTACTCTTCCAAAGGAATCAATTCTGCACCTAAGCCCTTCCAACCAGGAACCTGAATGCCCTTATAACTGAAGAGAAATCAAGATTCCCCAGACCAATTGAATTGGCAGCGAGGTAAAACTGCTCGGCTGAATTTCCAAGAACCAGAGGCGAAGACAGGTTGCTTGAAAGTTCAGAGAGATAGCGAAGGTCCTTCACCATGTCCTTCAACGTAAAAGTGGGCTCAAAAGTCTCCGACAGAATGGTCTCTTTCTTGAGCCTCAGGATCTTAGAATCCCCTCCGCTGTTTTCAAGTATTTCAAGAGCAGTATCTTTTTTTATTCCGGATTTTTCCGAAAGGAGCAGCGCCTCTCCTATTGCAGCCATGTTTACAGCCAGGAGAAGGTTGGAAGCAAGCTTCATTTTTACAGCATTTCCCTGGCTACCGAGATAAAAGGTCTTTTCTGAGTACGATTCTATTATTTTTGCCACCGCTTCATAGGCCTGTTGTGGACCGGAAACAAGGGATGCAAGTTTTCCCTCCTGCGCAAGGTTTACACTTCCCAGTACTGGGGCATCCAGATATTTGGACATGTTCTCCCCAAGCCTTCTTGAGGCGGAATTACTGAATTCCAGAGAAACCGTGCTGAGATTGACAATTAGGCTTTGTGGCTTAAGTGTCCTAGCCAGCCCGTTTTCACCAAATATGACTGATTCACAGGCACCGTCGTCTGCAAGCATCACAAAGATTATCTCACATCCGGATGCCAGCTGGAAAGGTTCGTCTGCTACCTTTATTCCCTGAAGTCCGGCTGCCTTACCTTTGTTCCTGTTGTATGC
>JBJKQJ010000188.1:0-4469 GCA_046705445.1 Thermoplasmataceae archaeon | reverse complement strand
TATGGAAAAGATAATGGACGCCAGTCTCGAGGGCGTAGTCAGGAAAAGAGTCTGCGTGGTGGTAAATGGAACGAATGAACGGCATATTTTTACTGTTTCTGATTTTGATGAATGGCGTTCATCGATCACATTAGCTGCCGGGATATACAGAAGGATCGCCACAGGTACCGGTACACTGGGAACTATGGGCACACAGACTGGGGCAACCCCATCAGCTCCGACACCGAAACCATCATCGCCCCCTACACCTCAAAAACCACCTGCTCCAACTAAACAACCTTCTGCAAGAAAGAAAAAACCGGCTGCACAGCCTAAGCCCACTCCTCCCCCGCAGCCTCGGCCGCCCACTCAACCAGCTCCAGTCCAGTCTGCTCCAACTCCGACTAAAACAGCTGTGGGCCCCTCATACAATGGCCCGTGGCCGTCAGGGCAGGATTATGAACAGAGTTTTCAGACCATGCGGCTCAGCATAAGCAAAAAACTGGGTGATGTTACAAGATGGGAAGCCGTTAAAAATCCTAAAACTCCGGGCTGGTATGTGTATGCATCTGGAAATTACGGTTCCATTTACAAGATTAAGGATGAAAATGACCGTTATTTTGCACTGAAATGTTTCACCAGAAAATCAGGCAACCTGAATGAGAGATATCTGAAAATAAGCGACTACCTCTCTAATAAAGGAAAGGGAATCAATTTCCTTGCACACTTCCGATACTTCCAGGACGGCATAAAGACAAGAAAAAGTCAGTCATATTTGTTCCCCCTCCTCAAAATGGAGTGGATTGACGGGGTAACCCTGAACAAATACATCAATTCCAATATAAATGATCCAAAAGTCCTCAGGACAATATCAGAAAACCTTGTTTCCGAGATAGGAAAACTTCAGAGTGCAGGCATTTCCCATGGTGACCTTGCTGGTGACAATATCATAATAACAAACTCTGGAGATGTTAAACTGGTGGATTATGATGGAATGTATATCCCCGATTTCAAAGGCCAGAAATCCACAGAAATGGGGCATGCCGATTTCCAGCATCCTAAAAGGGCCGCAGATTCATTCTCAGCAAAACTGGACAATTTCGCGGCATTGGTCATTCACCTTTCGCTCACTGCACTTTCCCTGAAACCAGACTTATGGGACAGGTACAATGGAAATGACCCGGACTGCCTGATTCTCAGGAAAAAGGATTTTCTTAACCTCGATATTTCTCCGGCTTTCAACGAAATCCTCAAAATAAGAAATAAGAAAACAAAGAAAATGTGTGGATTGTTGAAGGATTATCTTGCGCACGGCCCACTCTGGGAAGGGGCCAGCCCAAGTGTTCTGTCGTCACTCTAGAAATATAGAAACGAGCGTTGCGTCGTCATTTCTCATTCTTTTTGCATTTATTTCCCTGGTAAAAAGTTGAGTCATTTCAAAGCTGGAGTCTATCAGTTCCGACACTTCAGCAAATCGCTCATATTCCATCAGCCATTTTGCAACGGCATCCGTTGCCATGAATATGGCTCCACCAGAACTTAACCTTCCCTTGTAGGTCTCGATCCTCGGGGCTGACAACTTGAACTCAACCGGCATTGGATACCCCTTGCCGCTCCATACAAGATTCGGGGTATTATTGAATTCCTCCGGAGAGGTCAAAGGATAAGAACTATAGTCATTTGCACCTTCCCACTGAAAGAGCACACTGTCTCCAATTGCAAAAGATGAATAATTGTAATGCCCTCCAGAATTTGAAAGCTGCAGGCCCACAAGTGTTGTGTAGGACCCCGAAACGGATTTGTTTTTCAGGTACCATGGAAGGGACTGCCAATTAATCTTTGAATACCACTTCTCCCTGGCCCTCTTGGTAAGATCCAGAATGAACTGGTTTGGATTTCCAAAAAAGTCATATTTTCCTGTAACTGCGCTGTCTGTTACGGATCTTGCCCAGATATCAGAAAAAATTGAGGCACTGACTCCATCTGCAATAGCAAATTTCATCTGCCTCGTTCGGAAACTGAAGGAGTCTTCGCAATCAGACTCCCTGTTTCCCAGCTTGCTCATCTGGAAAAAGCGCCAGTTTAGTCTCATGCAGCTTACTGTAGATTTTCTGTTGGAGCTCTTGTCCCAATGTCCAGCAGTTCCATCAATTCATCCAGCCCAGCGTTGAACACGTAAGCTCTGGAAGTCCCTGATACTTCAAGCGACCTTTCCTGGGCCAAGCTCATGAAGCCTTCGGGAAGTACGCTGGACATTTCGAAAAGCTGTTTTGCAAATTTATCATTAGCGGGCAGGACACCTGTGTCTGCAGGGAAGGTCAGAGGTTTGGCGTCTTTCACCTCCGATAGGTGACAGTTCCATAACAGAACATTCCCATCGCTTGTGGACATCTCCATCAGCTCTTCAGCAACCTCCAGGGGATCGCCGTCAGTAGCTGCCCCATCTGAAATATTTATTACCACAGGCGGGTATGAATCGTGGTGTTCCGCAACCCAATCGTCTATCCACTCCTTTGCAAGCTGGAGTGCCTTGACCATGGGTGTGTTGGAATTTGCAACCGGTTCAAACCACACAGGAAATTCGAACTCGCTTTCAACATCGTTTCCTTCAGGGTCCGTGATGATCTCTTTCCTTTTCTCCATCCTGAGAGGCGTCTCGGCAAGCCTTGAAATCGGTACGAGGTCTGCATCCTGAAGAAGTGACTTCGCTGTGTCAGAGACCGTCCCATATCCAATGATGCCAATATCAAAGTAGTCTCTCACACCATCGCTCTTTGTACATCTGTATATTAATTCGTAAATCTGTCTATTGATTGCGTCAGCCGCTTCCTGAGACTTTGATCTTAATGTTCCCCCAAGTTTATGGCTCATTGATCTGGACTGATCTATAAGGAAAATAAATAGTCCAGGATTTCTCCGACTGATTTCAGCGTTGTAAGTCATAGTCAGACGAACCAATCGAACTTAAAAATCTTTAGGTTCAATCTCACCAGTTCTTCGGATGGGGTGTGTACGATAAACATAATTAAAGTGGTGCTTAATTATCAGAAACATACATTAAAAAAGAGAAAATAAAAAAATTTTTGAGTCCTTTTCACGGACTCAAGCATATAGAAAATTAGTTACCAGTGTGGAATAACCAGGCAAGGGAGCAGCATGGCTGTCTCCACCCAGATATATCTGACCATTATTGTTATAAATTCCTGAGTGGGGTACGTAATTCCACCATGAGTTTCCATTCCAGCTATTCACGTAATGTGCTCTTGCACCTGAGTAGATACTGTAGTTTGGGCTCACTGCTGTGTCATACACAATAAATGAGTTGCCTGTAACTGTATTTGAGGAGCTATAGACAGTGATTGCCACTGGACCGTATGGAGAAGTTCCAAATGTTGTAGAAACAGCTATTCCTGGGTATGTCTGGTTATTCAGAGACGGATCCTGTTTGAATGTGTTGGATGAGACTACATTGTATCCGTTTTGCCCGTGTTCATTATAGATTAGTAGAGAACTGTCCATGGTCTCAAAGTTGTTATTCGCTATGATGTTGTGCTGAGAATTCCAAAGAAGTACGTTCGCTGCTGGGAATTCAGAAAGTGTGAAAGCAAACCAGCCTGTTATGTGTGTATTTTGCAGGAGGGCATTCTGTGTGTCGTATAAAACGTATCCAAGATCATTTGTAGTATACTGTACACCGAAGAACTGGATGCCCAAAAGCTGGTTCTGGGTGTATTGCAGAGCAAAAGAAGGCATATTGTTCATCAGTACATGATCGGTTGTGCTGTGTAAGAGCACACCTACAAACTGCGGGAAGAGATAATCGTTCTGAGTTCCGAAAAGTGAATTCAGCATTCCAGTACTTGATGGGTTGTTGAATAGCACATAGGGATTATTTGCTGTTCCGGTTCCACTTGATGATATGTACTTCAGCTGAGAATTCCCGAAGGCATAAAGTGGTGTGTATACTCCTTGTTTGTAGTCCAATTTAAGGTGGAAATTCTGTGAAGTACCTGCTGACAACTTAGTGGTCATGGAGTCATGATTGCTCATTAATATGGATGTGCTGTATTTTCCACTGGGAAGCTGGAATGAGTAGGAACCTGTTGTGCTCAATGGAGTCCATGTAGAAGAAGACGCTTTAAAAGCTGATCCCTGGCTTACGAACATGAATGAGTTCGGTGGATCAACTTGCCCTGAGAATTTCTGGAATCCATTATTCTGGGATACATTCCACATTCCATATACGAAAGACGGCCCTGCGCTCAGGTGTGCAACAGAGTTTGGCGTCCAGGTCACAGCAGCCCCCGTTGAAGTTTCTCCTGTTTCGGAGCCAACATCGTAGGCATTGGGTACGTTTGCGTAATTTCCTCCGTTGAGATACTTGAGCGTCATTGACGCATTGATCTGATAGATCATTGCAGTGCTTCCTCCGACTGGTCCAGCAATCATCACCTCAGAATCATTAGGTTTGAAACCAGTTGGCGTGACAC
>JBJKQJ010000187.1:0-4692 GCA_046705445.1 Thermoplasmataceae archaeon | reverse complement strand
AATCAGGTCTTCCGGCCGGAACCACTTGGTACGTGAACCTCAGCAACGGGCAAGACTTTACGTCGCAAACTTCTAATGTGAAGTTCTTTGAGTCCAACGGAACTTACGCCTATACTGTCAGCAGTTCAAACAAAACTTATGAACCCTCTTCCCGCACAGCTTCTTTTACCGTAAATGGTGGAAACGTGTCTGAAAGTTCAAAGTTCAAGCAAATGACCTATACAGTGAATTTCACGGAAACAGGTTTGCCACCGGGAACCACTTGGTACGTGAACCTCAGCAATGGGGAATCATTCTCTTCAACGAATTCAACTATGGCACTCACTCTGACAAATGGCACTTACGGATACACTGTAACGGGTTCAATGGGTTATGCAGCTTCACATTCCAACGGATCTATGGCGGTAAGCGGTGTAAATATAAATGAATCAGTCAATTTCACTTCCTCACCAGTCAACCCCTCCTCTCCTGGAATCACCGGATCCATTTTGCATGGAGTTATAGGGGGAATTCTGATCGTTGGAATAGTTGGAATTGCAATATACTGGGTCAGGAAAAACAGATAATAATTCCCATTTTATTTTTATAAATTTTTTGCCCTTTATTCAATTTTTGTTATCTACTGGCATATTATATTTGATGGAATAACAACAAGAAACGTTACCAAGGGCATTTCTTATTCTACGTCTTAACGTGCTGGTCAGGCTTGATAGTCGTCTAGTCAATTGGTTTATGGCCTGGCAGGTATCAAATTGCTGATATTTCAAGCATCTTGAGATTCAGCAGAAGACGCCATATTCGAATCAACACCGTAAGTTTTTCCGGTTTCGACTTTCTTTACGATTAGATACCGGGTTGTTACGTATTGCGGGGCATAATTTTGCCCTGTGGTTGAGTATGAGCCAAGTGACTTTACCGACTTGACAGATTCTCCTTTGACGGATTCACCCACAGAAATGGGGGTGTTGGATAATATTCTTACATTGATCCCTCCGATTTTGATTTTCCCAACATTTCCATTGCTGACCTTGATGACAGTATGGATTTTGCCCACACCATCGTCGAATACCTTAATTGAGAAGTAACGGGAGATCCCCAGGAAAATTAACCCCAGTAGCAGTAAAAGGAAGAATGCCAATGAGCCTGGTGCTATGACTGACAGGATTCTGTCAGCATTTGAAATGCCGACTTTCCCGTCTATTAAAAATCCCAATGCTGGCCCAATAATTGATAGCACGAAGGCTAACAAAAACAGGACACCGAGAACCTTAAACAAACGTGAGCGTGATGCTGGTTTACTGTGCATAAGAAAATCAAAATCCAAGAGGCATTTAAATTTTTAGCAGGTAAGATTAAGTTTGCACAACTGCTATGGCAACTCTTAAAGTAAAGAGAATATGTTACATAGCATACAAAAACAATTCGTTGACATCAAGAGACAACTATACAAAAAGAAATTGTTTTTCCCATCAATCGGGGCGTAACATGCACGATTGTTATTCTAAATATCCTATATTCTTGGGGGGCTGAAGATTATTTTTCTTTTAGAGTATGCCCAATGATGAATGGTAGAAAAATTCCGTGCTTGCAGACGCCATTTATTTCTCAGCCTGGCATTTTTACAGGGGTAGAAACCGAATCCAATGAAAATGGATTTTCCCGATAATTGGGACAGGACTAATTTATATATTTCTCACGTTATATCCGGGTCGTAATATTTCCTGCATCTTTCTGAAGGAGCATCTTGCTCTCATCATGATCCTTGCAGGATAACGGAAGAGCGATGAAATTCAGGTTCATATTAATGGGGATGATTTTCTGGGCACTATGTGCAGTTCTTTTCATCCTTAGGGGTTATCATCCCAACTTCCTTATACCGCTGGTTGTAGGTACATTCATATTTCTCTATGGGGCATTTAGCAGGTAGAATTTTCTGGCTGCATTTCGCCTGAACAGTTTGAAAAATCATGATGATTGCGACTCTTGGTTGAAAAAGACTTGGCAATATCTGTGTATGTGCACATTACAGCCAGGGAAAGCAAGGTTTTTATCAAGGCATAAAAATAATTTCGCCGGTCCCCCTGGCAGGCTAATCTTATCCAATTGGAAATCATTATATCCCAAACAGGTGTAGCGATTGCATGTTTGAACCAGTGGCCAAGAATATTTTCAGATGGGGGACAATAGATGGCGAGAGCGGCATAATGATGTATTCACATTTGCTCCTAAAGGGCGGCAAATCCGTTTTAATCGATCCTGTAGCTATGCCAAGAATAAATCAGATGATCAAGATATTGGGGGAACCCGAGGCGGTGGTCATGACTAACCACCGGCATTTGCGGGCATGCTCCCTGATTTCGCGGCAGTTGGACATCCCTCTGTTTATCCCCGATGTCAAGGAAGTGGATGATGATGAGGCGATATCCAAGATATTCATTGAGTTATACGACATGAAACATGGCCTGCAGTACAAAGAATCCACAAAACTTCCCATGGGCATCAAAGCTCATGTGATCCCGGGCAGGCATGAGATGGCGCTGGCGTTTGACGACTATCTGATAGTCGGAGATTCAGCCTACGGCATCAATGGCACTCTTAATTTTTACCCATCGGGGATCTGGCCGGATGAAACGGGCAGCAGGTCCCGTGCCACTTCAGAATCGCTCATCCCCCTGATCAGAAAGACTGGAGCCAAGGGTCTATTGTCGGGGCACTTGGAGGACATTTCGTCAGGCCTACAAGAAATGATCTAACAGCAAAGTCTCCAAACACACTTTCTGGTGAATCATTTCAAATTCCTGCAGGCTGAAAAAAATTGGGTGGCACTCCACGCATCCTTTTGCCGTTGGCAGCCACAAATAATAAGGGCAAACGCCAGACAAATTCTTGCAGGAAACCAAGAATACGGACAACAGAAAGTCGGAATCGGTTTGCTTCAAGATGCAAAATAAATCTAGATATTATCTGATAATAGGTTTTAGTTTATAGCATAGATTATTAAACCTCATAGGAGTATAAACATGAATTGGTCCACAATAACTTCAAGGTTGCACTGGCAACCCAAAATGGAGCATACTTTCTTACTCCAGATGAGGGAAGGAAGAATTGGGAATTGAGTGGCCTCCTCCTGAAGGGGGAGAATATAAACAAAGTAGTTGGAGACAGACAGGGAAACCTTTACGCTGCGTCATTCAATGAAGGAATATTCAAGTCAACCGATGCCGGCAGGACTTGGAAATCATCCAGCAAGGGTCTGATCGTAAGAAAGGTTTGGGAGATTGCGGCAGACCCCCACCACGATGGAACCATTTACGCAGGGACCCAGTACGGGCATCTTTTTAAGTCTACAAATTACGGCGAAACATGGGAAGAAGTCACAAGCCTGCATGATGCACCAAATCGGACTGACTGGGGCATAGATTGGGGGTACAATACGACCGGACTTGCACTCCACACAATAAAGTTTGACATTAACGAGCCAAAAATGATTTATCTGGTGGCAGCCGGAAACGGCACATACAGGAGCGATGATGGCGGCGAGACATGGAAATCTATCAAGAAGGGCCAAAACAGCACATGCTCCCTTCCGCCTGAAAAATTGTTCCCACCGGGCCCTTCCGTCACTTCGCCGGAAGAAAGGCTGAAGGAACACCTTTCAGTTCATTCAGATACTCACAAGATTGCGATATCCCCAAAAGATGGAAAAGTCTACCAGCAAAGTCACTGTGGCATATATTTCTCTGACAATCATGGCGATGAGTGGAGGGATGTTAGCATAGGAATTGGCAACAGAATTGGTTTTCCGGTTGATGTAGTGGAGAATTCGTCCACGCACGTATTTGTCATACCAGTCGAGCCCGACCTGCTGTTTGAATGCAAGGACCACAATATTTGCATTCAGGGTCAACTTGCAGTTTACAGCACTACTGATGGAGGGGTCAGTTGGAATAAGCTTACAAAAGGTCTCCCTGACAATGTGCATACAAATGTTCTTAGGGATTCTCTTGACCATGACTCCGCAAAGGAACCGGGGCTCTATTTTGGAACTACAACAGGAGAAGTGTTCTTCTCAAGCGACCTTGGGGAATCCTGGACGAACATTGCAAGCGGCCTTGGAAGGATACAGGGCGTAAATGTAGTGAAGTCCTGAGGGCACTTCCTCCATTATATTTCCAATATGGCAATCTTCAGAGATCACTTTTCAGGCGAAATCACACTTGAGGCTTAGTTTAAAATTTTTATTGGCTCAAATCTGGAGAATTGTTTCATGAATTATGTTATGCACCGCCCAGTTATTGCGGCCCCTTAATTATTGGCCAGGCAGGGGCCGTATTTCTTCAGGGTCGGGGTATGGCACGGTTCAAGCACAAAAGTGAGTCCTCTCGCTTCGAACTCAAAAAATACGGTGGCCCCATATTAACTCGAAAACAGGAGTTGAATGGCAGAATTAACAGTGGTTTGCTTTCTACAGGACGTTCCTGGACAAATGGGGAAAACTCAACTTTAAGTATGCATGCTCCCTTTAAGCAGAGTGTCGCTGTTTCTAGTGATAGTCGGGACAGTAGTAGTGCTCGGAGGGCTGCATATGATCGCGCCGGACCACTGGGTTCCCCTCATGGTTGTGTCAAAGAAACTGGGATATTCTTCAGGAAAAACCTATGCCGGTGCGGCAGCAATGGGGGGCTTGCACGC
>JBJKQJ010000186.1:0-8068 GCA_046705445.1 Thermoplasmataceae archaeon | reverse complement strand
TCCAGGTAGCAGAGATTGATTTTGTTGCCAGAGCGCCTCCGGGAACTGAAGTGGAAGAGCTGACCTACAAGCAGATTGTAAAGGCTCTAAGATACAAGACTCCTGTTGAACAGTACCTGTCTATGAGAGGAATGTCAGAGGAACTTAGAGAACTCAATGAAAAATCTGCTGCAGAAATGACCTCGGGACCTAAGCCTGTTAAAAGAGGATATGAAGAAGCAAAGGCCGTTGTCGAGGTCAAGAACGCCAGACCAACTGAAGAAAAAGAAAAGGAAAAAAAGCCAGAACGGGTAGAACAGGAGAAACCAGAACTCGAGGCAGAACCTGTAGTTGAAGAACCAGAAGAAACGCCTGGAAAGGTGGACCTCGCAAACCCACGATCCCTAGAGAGGAGGGGTGTGGCTCTCGCAAAAGAAAAGATGACTGAAGTCTATGGAAAAGATGGTCTTCTACTTGCTACATACCAGGTATCAGAGGCTGTAGACAAAATACAGGATTCCCCAGATGGTGACACCATAATTACTGGCGGTGTTATATCACAGCGCCTCATTGATGTTGCCTTCAAGCAGGGAATTAAAAATATATATGGGGCCAAGCTTGGTCATATTACCAAGAAACCCACAGAAATAAGGGTCATTTCATGGGAGAGGCATATATAAACAATGATTACAGGGATGCTCCTGATACATCCCATGTTTCCATCCCAAAAAGTCCACTTGAAAGAGTTATAGGTCAGGATGAAGCTGTAAGAATGGCACAGATTGCTGCCAAACAGCGGCGCCACCTTTTATTAGTAGGCCCTCCGGGCGTGGGAAAATCCATGATAGCACAGGCCATGTCTTTTTACCTTCCCAGGCCAAAGCAGGAGATACGTGTGGTTCATAACCCGCAGTATCCTGAAAGACCATTTATTGAAATAAAAAACAGCACCCAGATAGAAAAGGAGAAAGAAGAGCAGAACCTTGTAGAAGGTGAACTGATCGATCCAAAAGATGCCCCCGTTAATGTGTCAGAAAGACTTGGATACAGATGCCAGCGCTGTGGATATTACTCATTGCCCACGGACGCAGTTTGCCCAAATTGCAACAACCAGAAAATGCAAACGCAAACACAGGGACCTTTCGGAGACGTTTTCAACGTAATCGGGGCCGCATTTGGAGTACCCAACAATACAGAAAAAGTAACCTCCACAAGAAGAGTTGGGGAAAGAGAGGAAGTCATTGTTTACGAAAAATATGGCGACAGGATTAGGGTTCTTGATGAGAAAACACTTGAAAGAAGAAGAAAGATGGAGAAGAAGAGCCCAAGCAAAGTTATAATTCCCATCGACAGGAATCCCTTTGTTCTTGCCACTGGTGCTAGTGAAACAGAACTTTTAGGTGATGTTCGCCATGATCCATACGGCGGACACCCTCAGCTTGGTACTCTTCCATATGAAAGAGTGATATCGGGGGCAGTTCATGAAGCACATGAAGGAGTCCTCTTTATTGATGAAATAACGCATCTAGGAAACCTCCAGAGGTTCATTCTCACTGCAATGCAGGAAAGATCGTTCCCTATTACGGGAAGAAACCCCCAGAGTGCAGGCGCGAGTGTAAGGGTAGACAAGGTTCCAGCAGAATTCATTCTTGTCGCGGCCTGCAACATTCAAGATTTACAATATATACTTAGCCCACTCAGATCCAGAATAGTGGGCAGCGGATACGAAATGCTGATGGAGGTCGCCATGCCTGATACCCCTGAGAACAGGCTGAAGTATCTTCAGTTCATCACTCAGGAAATCATTTCAGATGGCAAGATACCACATATGGTGCTCGACGGGGCTGAAGTGATTATTGAAGAGGGGATCAGAAGAGCCAGAGAAATAGACCACAAGGAAAGGTCTCTCACATTGAGATTAAGGGAGCTTGGAGGCCTTATTAGAGCTTCTGGAGACATTGCGGTCTCAAAAGGAAGTGCATTAATAGAAAAACAGGACGTCGTTGAAGCCTTGCAGATGTACCTCCCAGTTGAAGAAAAAATAAAGAAATATTATGGAAATCTTGGAGCAGCTATGTCTTCTGAAAACACACTTTCACAGTCCGGGGAAGGCTATTACATGAACTACCATAACTACAGAGAAGATCGTTCTTATGACTGACTCCTGCGCTCTTTTAAGCAGGATCAAGCAAAAATTTAATTATTGTTCATACTAACAGCAACTTGGAAAAAAGATGAAGCTGCAGTATGTTTTAGAATTGGAATCACCTCAGACTCATTTTGTCAAAGTAACACTCAACATAGAAGATTTTAATGAAAGTTCAATACTCGCCACTATTCCGACATGGGCACCAGGTGCTTATGAAATAGCAGATTTTTCAAGATTTGTAAGAAACCTGAAAGCCGTTTCTGGTAAGATCCCACTAGAAGTATCCAAGAAGGATAAGTCAACTTGGAGAATAAACACAAAAGATGTACAATCCGTGAGCATTACATACGAGTATTACGCAAATGAGCTCAGTGTTCACACAAGCCATGTGGACTCAACACATGCATATCTGAATGGAGTCAACGTATTTCTTTACCTTGAAGGTTACAAGGATCAGTCTGTCGAACTGCTAATTAAGCCATATAAGGACTGGAAGATTTCCACGGGCCTTGAAAAACTGAGCGATAACAGGTATCGCGCCATAAACTACGATATACTTGCTGACTCCCCCATTGAAATAGGCACACACAGGAGCCTTTTCTTTAATGTAGACGGTAAGGAGCACGAGATTGTACTTTATGGCAAAGGTAACGAAAACGAAGAAAAAGTAAAAGAAGACCTCAAGAAAATTGTAGAAGGATTCCTGAAGATTTTCGGCAAACTGCCATACAAGAGATATGTTTTCATATTTCACCTGTTTTCAGGGGAAAATGATGTTATGGGCGGGCTTGAACACCTTAACTCAACTACAATAGATGTGGATAACTTTGTCTTCCAGCCGGAATCAAAATATCAGAGAACTTTCCTTTCTGTTACTGCTCATGAATTTTTCCATCTTTGGAATGTCAAGAGAATAAGACCAGCAGAACTCGGACCATTCAACTACAAAGAGGAAAATTACACCACCATGCTTTGGATGGCAGAGGGATTCACCAATTACTATGCCAGCCTCATTCTAATGAGAACAGGGCTTATCGACAGGAAAGAGTATCTTAAGCAGCTTGCAGAAGGAATGAGATATCATGATCTTACTCCTGGTTCCAGAGTCACCTCCGCTTCTGAATCATCTTTTGATACCTGGATTAAATTGTACAAACCAACACCCAACAATGTGAACAATTACATCTCATATTACCTGAAAGGCGAGTTGCTTGGTTTCCTCTTGAACACAAGGATAATAGAAGTTACAAAAGGTTCCAAGTCACTTGATGATGTATACAGAAACCTTATGGACAAGTACAACAGAGACGGGAAAGGATATACCGAAAAGGACGTGATTTCTGCAATTAAGGATGTCACCGGGCATGACTTTAATGAATTCTTTGACACTTATATCAAGAATCCTGGCCACATAGACTTCGCAGCTGAACTCAAGAAAATAGGAATTGCCCTGAAACCGGCATACAAGAAAGTGGACGAAAAAGAAGTCAAAGTAAAGCCATTCCTTGGAATAGGTGTTAAACCATCAGGAGGGAAGAATCTGGTTAACTTCGTGCTTGAGGGATATCCTGCTTATGAAGCGGGACTGAATCCTGAAGATGAACTTGTTGCTGTTAACGGATATAAGTTCACGGATCGATACCTGAAGGAACTCAGGGAAGAATTTAAAGCCATCAAACTGGACAATTTTTCGGATTTTTCCATTGGTGAAACTGTCAAGGTCGATTTCTTCAGAAAGGGACGGCTCATGAGCCTTGAAATGAAACTTGTTGAGTCTCCCCCGGAAGTCTATGAGGCAACTGAGATTGAAAAACTCTCAGAAGATGACTCCATTCTGAAGTCTAAATACTTCGCAAATTAACTTTCACCATTCAAATTTTTATATCTTAAACAAATTAATCCCTGAATGCTATTAATTCTGGAAGAATATTTCAGGGATCACCCAATAAAAAGACGAATTGTTGAAGGTCTTTATGAACGGGGAATCTCCGTTAATAATGGAAAATTCTACACAAACGACATAGAACTCTCCATCAGTGAAGTTGCGAAATCTTTCAGGGTGAACAGGAGAACAGTCTACGACACCATAAAGATAATTGAGAACACGCCCGGAGTCAAAGAAATAATGGCAAGATTAAAGCCGTCCCCAAATATCACAAATGTTGCCCCCCTCATGGGAGACCAAGTAGCAACTCTTTACATTTCTCCGGGCTATTTCTCCAAGGCTATGTCATCTCTCCTCGAATGTGTGAGAAAATATGGGTCTTACGTCAAGGAGATTTATGGCAGAAACCAGAACAGAGAAGAAGTCATCCTTCGGGCTATTTTTTACAAAACTGTCCCCAAAACTATTTTTGAGGAACTCGCTAAAATAGACGGAATTGGAAGAATAGTCATCGAGGCCCCTGGAAATGAATTTGAAGAGCCTATCTGCACTAAATGTGAAGTTAAGGTCTGCCCAAGCAAACTTTCTTCGGGCATATTTGAAGAAAAACTCCCTGAATTCTGAAACCCATCAATCGCAATTCTTAAATAGTTCAAATAATACTTGTATTTCGTGGAAGACAGGCGTACCGCCATTGTTAAACACATTTTCGATATCCTCTTGAAAGGTGGATTCAGAGTCTCGGACCCGTATCCTGGAGGTTCCTCCAGCTTTGACCTTATCGCCCGGAGAGATGATTTGAAATTTATCATAAAGGTTCTACAGAACATAGACACCCTCCGTGGATCAAGTGCATCTGAAATGATCAGAATTTCCAAACTGACAGAAGCGGCGCCTGTTGTGGTAGGGGAAAAAGCGGGCGGCGGCCCACTGGAAAGAGGTGTAGTTTACTACAGGCACAGAGTCCCCATATTGTCTCCCGAAAGTTTTTATGACTATGTAGAAGGAGATTTACCGTTCATTTCATCTGGCCCTGGTGGTTACTATGCCTCAATTGATGGCAGAAAACTCCACCAGAGACGTGAGGAACTTGGTTTCTCAATAGGCTACCTATCCAACAAAATTGGCACATCCAGAAGGTCAATCTCCCTCTATGAGTCTGGCAGTGCCGTTACCATAGATATCTTCGTGAAACTGGAGGAAGTACTTGGGGAAGAGCTTGAAAGATCAATAAATCTCCTTGAGGTGACAAAGATGCTTGAAATGCCTATTGATGATGCGGCAGCTGAGAGCGATTTTCTGAGGGAAGTGCTCAGCCTTATGATACGCCAGGGCTACGATTTCCATCCTGTACGAAAGTCACCCTTTGATGCTATAATGAAAGAAGCCTTGGAGGAATTTTCCCTAATAGGGCTAATCGAGTCCATGACCCAGAAGATGGGGAGGATTATGGCAATGAGAAATATCAGTGAAATCTTTGAGAACGACGCATTTATTATCAGCAGACTGAGGACTGAGAAAGAACTTCTTGCAGGTTGTCCTGTCATAAACCTGTCAGAGCTAAGAAACATTGACGAGAAGGAAAAGCTTCAGACCCTCATACAGAAGAGAAAAACTGCCTAATGTTAACTATACTTACCAACAGAAATTTTAATGGGAAACTACAGATTTTTTCGGGGGTCAAAGGTCTGGTTGCACATGGGAATGAACTTAAAAATTATCTGCGGGCCAATAAACCTTCCAGACTTCTGGTTACAATATCTCCCGAAGAGGTAAAAGGACTGGAGGAATTTATAAAAGCACCTTTTGAGATGAACCTCTCTGATTACGAAGTAATTTATGGAGTCAGACTGTCAAAATATGGTGAAGTTATGACACCTCCGCCAATTTACACAGAAGCAGTAATTTATTCCTCAGAGACTGGTGCGATCTGTTTGGGGATAGATATGCCACAGTCAGATTTTGACCAGCTCTATACAAATTCCATGAGAACAAGGCACCTCATCAGGCACTCCCTGAGAAAGAAAAGAGTCCTTAATCATGATTATGGAGACACGAATGAGTATGAATTTGTGGAAGCATGGATAGGGAGAATCAATTCTGTGAGAGGCCTTGCCCAAATAGATAACCAGAGAGTTGCATATATGGCCAGCAGGATCTCAGATTTTGCAGAAAAGAGTTACTCGCCCAATCACCTGATTATTGTGGACTATGAATTCTATAAACCATAAATGGAAGAACTCAAGAAAAATGGATGGTCTCCGAATCCGGCTTGAATCCCTGGAAAATAATGTAGATTTCTTTGCTTCCTTCTCTGGATGCCGCCACTTTTGTAACTTTAGAAAACCCGAATTTCTTCTTCCACGAATTTACGAATTGTATTGTAAGGTCACCTTGAAACTGCTTCATGAGCACAAAGCCGCTTTGTGCCAGAAATGTCTGGGCCAGATCCATAACTCCCTGGCAGATGATGTATGAAGACGAATGATCAATATCCTGGTTGCCGCTTGTATTGGACATGGCATCTGAGATAATCCCGTTGAATTTTTTGATGCCAAATCTCTCCATTTCATCCATAATTCTCTGGTTGAGGGCTTTATCTCCTATCTTACCCCTGATAAATGAAATGTTCTCAAGCGAATCCATCTTGCTGGGGTCAATGGAAATTACAAGTGACTTTGTAATGCTGGTTATAATCTGAGACCAGCCACCAGGTGATGACCCAATCTCAAGGATGTTCTGGCCTTCTTCCAGAAAGCTGAATTTTGTTTGCAGTTCCAGCAGCTTGAATGCCGCCCTGCTCCTGTATCTTTCCTTTTTAGCCAGGTAATAATACCTGTCCCTGTGGTCAGGCATTTTTTGTAATTATTCTCCAATATACTTCTTGTATTCCGCTGCGCCCATAGATTGGTTTTCCTGACCTGTTTTCTTCAGTTTCACCATCCAGTTTGCATAGGAATCCGAATTCACAAGTTCTGGTTTGTCATTCAAGTCCTTGTTGACCTCTACAACTTCACCCTCTACAGGAGAATATACATCTTCTGCAGATTTGACAGATTCTATGGTCAGAAGTACTTCTCCAGCTTTCTTAACCGAACCAACGCTTGGAAGTTCTATATAGACTATGTCCGTAAGCTGGCTCTGAGCATAATCAGAGATTCCCATAACAACGGAATCGCCGTCTGCTTTGAACCATTCGTGAGTCTTTGTAAATTTGAGTCCTTCGGGTACTTTAGACATACCTTCATTATATTTTGAGAATATTTAACAGTTCTATGTGGGGTAAAGATGGTCTTAGCGATCACCTAGAAGAAACAACGAATAACTACTCAAGATTCACGCCCGCACTGATTAACTTTTTACATTTTGTACCAATTCAATCATAATGAGAGTTTTTGCTGCTTCGTCCATAGAAAGGTTTCAAGAAGTCAATGCACTGCTGGAAGAGCTTTCAGAAATAAGGGACAGCAAACCGGTAAAGACTCCGGAACTTCATCTCACCTTTCGTTTTTTTGGCGAATTGGAAGGCAAGAACCTGCATAAAATAGTAGAGGATTTCAGAAACCTTCAATGTAGTATCTTCGATATCGATGTCATTGGCGTGGGCGCGTTCCCAAAACTCTCCTCAGCCAATGTTTTTTTCCTTAATGTGCAAAATAATGAAGGAATCCGCTCCAACTGGGGACAGATAGCGTCAATTCAACCGGTTGACAGGAAAGCTAAGGGATTTATTCCACACATAACAGTTTCAAGATTCAGAAACAGCCAAGATTGCAGGAAACTGGCAGATAAATATGAGCACCTGAAGTATAAAAAGACCATTGGGAGGATCTGTTTATACAGAAGCGACCTGGGGAAGGAGGGGCCAGTCTACACAGAGATTGAATGCATTCAGCTGAAGTAGGTGGCCTTGTCTTCTTCTTCAACCTTTTTCTTTGAGGCCAGAAGCTCTTCATCGGTGAATTCAATCGCTATTAATCCAGAAACCGGGATAAGCCTGAGCAGGCTCTTGCCTTCGCCCTGGTTTATCCTGAAACAAACAGCCCCCTCTTCTC
>JBJKQJ010000185.1:0-4890 GCA_046705445.1 Thermoplasmataceae archaeon | reverse complement strand
AAGCTCTGCTGACGAATTTGCCAAACAATCTCAGGGATAGGTAGGTGAACCTGGGAATTTTGAAAAGGTCTTCATGCATTGAAGTATCTTTCCTGGACCTAGTCATTAATGTCATATCTCGCCCCTTATCCACTTCCATTGAGACATTGCTATAAGCCTTGCAATTTCTTCATTGTCCACGTTGCCCGCTTCAGCCTGCTGCTTAAGAAGTTCTCTTCTTTCGGCAATTTCCTTCTCAAATTCACGCCTGTTATAGCTCCGCTGTTCCATGATACGATCATAAAGCCGGCTGGTGCCTGTGTACTCAAATGAGTCAGTCTCAGGATCATATTTGAAAACACGGTTGTAAAGGATTTCATCAGTCTTTCCATCGATGCCAACTATTTCATCCACTTCAGTGATTCTCCTCACCAGTCTGCCGTCAAGCCTCACAAAATTGATGAAAATAACAATGTTCAGGTAGGACACAAGAACCCTTGGTATATTCATCGGCTCGTTTTCCAGCCTGTTCAACAGTGACTCCATGGAGTCGGCGTGGATTGTTGCATATGTTGTGTGCCCGGTTGCCATAGCTTGAAAGAGGGCGTAAGTCTCCTTTCCCCTGACTTCTCCCACAACAAGGTAAGTAGGCCTTTGCCGCATAGCAACCGTTACAAGGTCAAATGTGTCCAGCCTTTCAACCCCCTTCTGGCCTGCCACAGTGTTCTTACCCCGTGTTTCAGCAGCAACCCAGTTTTCATGCGGGATATTCAGTTCCCTGGTTTCTTCTATACTGTATACCTTTGTGTTGATTGGTGCAAACAAGAGCATCGAGTTTAAAGTTGACGTCTTTCCTGATCCAGGGGCACCAACAATAAGTGCTGAATTGAGGCCCTCCACCATGAACCAGAGATAGGTCATCAATTCCGGGCTAGCCGTCCTGCTTCTTATCAGATCTATTGGAGTAAAGGGCCTTTCCCTGAATAATCGCAATGTAAATACCGGCCCCCTGCTGGAAACTTCACTTCCGTATACCGCCTGAACCCTATGCCCATCCCTTGTAATGGAATCCAGGATGGGAGAGTTTATGGAAACAGATTTTCCACTGATCTGTGCCAACCTGATGATGTAGGAATCAAGTGCCTCTGTGTTGGGGAAAGATATGTTAGTCTTAATGGAGCCAAACTCCTTGTGATAAACGAAAATTGGCATTTCTGGGCCGTCGCATGAAATATCCTCTACCTTCTCGTCTCTGACGATGGGGTCTATGAGCCCATAACCTCTAAAATCTCTTATAAGGTAATACAGAATTTTTTCATACTGTCCTCCCTTGATCCATGGGCGCCTCTGCTTTACAAAAGAACTTATTATGGTTTCAAGATTAAGCGACTCGCCCTTCACAGATCCAAGTATATCGGGCAGAAGATTGTTAATCTCTGCTCTCAGTGAAAAGAACTCCATGGTTTCCTTGCTCTCCAGGACCGGTTCCTTTACGAAATACTTTATTTCTGAGTTTTCGTGGGTTCTCACTATTTCCGCCTTGGCGAAATCAAGGTTTAGAGAGTATTCCTGAAGCAGCTGATCTTTGCCAGAAGAGTCTGAATCAGGATCGAGGGCACCGTTTGCGGACATTAGCTGTGGTAATAAAGAGTTAAGTCCCTATAAAAATTATCAGTGTAATCAACCCGACTCCAACTTTTTCAGGTCTTTCTGTCATAATCTTTAGGATATCTTTTTTTAGCAGTACAAAATGAAACTATATGCAGCAGAGGATCGACTTTGGCAAAACTGGATCAAAAGTATCACCCATGGGAATGGGAACATATTACGATCCGGGATGGATATTTTCGGCAAAACTCCTGAAACGGCAGGGAAACCCAAAAAACAAGGTGAAAGCCATTAGAGCCGGAATAGAGGCAGGAATAAATCTGATCGATACTGCTGAACTCTACGAATCAGAAAACCTTGTAAGCCAGGCGGTCGAAGGACTTCAAAGGGAAGATCTCTTTATTGCGACAAAGGTCTGGCCATCACATTTCAGCTATGACAAAGTGGTGAAGTCATGTGAACGCAGTTTGAAGAAGTTGGGCATGAAATACATTGATCTTTACCAGTTGCATTTTCCAAGTAAAACCAGGAAAATTGAAGAAACGATGAAAGCTATGGAATACCTGGTGAATGAAGGGAAAATCAGACACATTGGGATCAGCAACTTCTCACTGGATCAGACAAGGAAGGCGGCAGAATCAATGAAGAAATATGAGCTTACATCGACTCAGATGAACTTTAATATAATTCACAGAGGCATAGAGAAGGACCTGCTTCCTTACTGCAAAGAAAATAATATTTCAATTCTTGCTTATTATCCCCTGGGTCATGGCAAGCTTGTTACAGCTGATTCGTCTTCTGGTAAGGTGATCCAGGAAATTGGCGAGAATCATGGGGGTAAAACAACACCTCAGATTATACTGAACTGGTTCTACAGCAAATACAATTTTGTGTTCCCAATCCCACGTGCATCCAACGCTGTTCACGTCGCTGAGAACGCCGGTTCAATGGGTTGGAAAATGACGGAGGCTGAGATAAGCCAGCTGGAGTCTGTATTTACCCAGTCCAACTGACCATCTAAGGTAATATTTATACCCTAACCAATTATACAGGGCTTGCTTATTAAGCCCCAATAAGAGGGCCGGTAGATCAGAGGTAGATCGCTTCCTTGGCATGGAAGAGGCCTGGGGTTCAAATCCCCACCGGTCCATAAAATGGTTGTAAGTCAGTGGATTTGTTCTGTCATAAGGCCATTTATTGTTGTGCCAAGAGCCTGATTTTTAGATTTAATGTCAATTAATAAAGATTAAATATTGTTTTATTACTCATATTTAATGCCTTCTTATAAAATATTTTTTGCAGGGATTATTCTACTTGTAATTTTACTGGGGGTGCCAGCTGCAGTATCGGTATTCAACATTCCTCAACATTCGCCTAATCTGAAGTCGAATACTATTGTGTCAAATAGTATTGGCACATCCACCATAACTCTTAATGAGACCAATTTAAACATCAAATCTGGCGGTTCATCAATGATTTCATTCACTGTAAAACTTGCATCAGGAACAACCTGGGGAACTACCATTTCAGCCAGTGGACCAACTGGATTCTCCACTAGTTTCACCCCATCAAGTGGTGACCCTACTTTTTCAGGGACAGCAACAGTCTCTGTTGCCAACTCTGTTAAGAACGGAACATACACCATATCATTCACCGCATCAGGAGATGATCCCACTTCCAGTGCTGCAAAATTAACAGTAACAGTATATGGCTATTCTTCTAGTGCACCTCCTACTTCAACTCCGCCTTCAACCAGTTCCATTGGCCAGACTAACAGCATATATGCGGGAGCCGCCATCATCCTTGCTTTTTTACTGGCTGCAATAGTCCCTCTGATAGCGGTAAAGAGGCAGATCCTGGCCTTAGGTTATGCATCGTTTGCAATATCCATTGTTTCAGCATTGTACCTGGAAATCTTTGACCACTCACTCTACAGTTCTGCAATAATCCATTGGTTCATACTTCTCATCTTCATCATATTGTCTCTTGCTACACTTGCATTTTCATTAATTTCCAGGAAGGAAACAGCAATAAAATTCCGATATGCGCTTGGGGCAGGCTCCATGGTAATGTCCATAGGCATGATTATTGATGCTGCCCTGGGTCTCCCACTCAGTTCTGTTCAAAATATTGGATCAACATTTGGATTCGCATATCTGTTCGGCTTTGGAACAGGGTCATCTTCTATTTTCGGAGTCAGTCTGGCATTCAGCCTAATGCTGGTATTTAATGGATTAATCTTTTCCAGCTTCGTGAGGAAAGGAAGCCCAAATTAACTCAAACAGTGTAAAAAGGCGGGTGACCGCCAATTCCCATTTATTTCAGGCCAGTCTTTCAGCCAGGTATTCTATTGTTTTTTCATATCTGTAAGTGATATTGAAGTGCCCACCCTCAAACTCTTCAAATTCATGTTGCACTGAATTTCTCTTCAGGATCCTGTGCATTATCCTCATGCCAAAATTAATGTTGAACTCGTCGGAATACCCCACATCCAAGAATATTCCTTTCATGGATGAAAGCGTCTCCAGATTCTCCCTGATATTTTTTGCAGGGTCCACTTCCTGCCATTTGTTCCAAGTGGATTCGATCAATTCTCCCGTTTCAAGATCGAAAGGGAAATCTATGCCTAGAGTTTCGCTGGAAGCATTAGGAGAATAGAATGCAGCCATGGCCAGCACGTTAATAGGTTTCATGTTCTCTTTTGCCATCTTATTGCTGCTTTTAGAAAATTTCTCATACCAGGATTTAACTCCTCCCGCCTTTTCAAATTCCCTTATAGCATCAGGGAAATCCGCGAAATAACAATATTCAAAGGCGGCGTCGCCTGAATGGTCTGCAAAAGCAGAAATCACATCAGGATGACGAATGGCCAGTGAATAGGATCCAAAACCTCCGGAAGATTTGCCAAACACTCCTGTGTTTCCCGTGGAATATCTATCCTGTAGTTCAGGAACAAGTTCCCTGATTATGAAATCCTCATACATGCCTACTGCTGGAGAATTAATATACTGATTGCCGCCATACGAAGTATAGCAGTCCGGAATAGCAATAATGGCGTCCCTGAGCTTTCCCCCTTTCCTGAGGTTCTGTACGACATCCGTAAAATTAGTCGCCATGGGGTTGAAATTCAGGAAGTTTCTGGCTCCTCCCCCGAATCCAGAAAGTCCGATGAGGAGAGGTGAACCTTCCCTTACTTTATCGGGCAGAAAAAGCAGCACATCTCTCTTCTCGGGGTCATTTAGAACATTTCCGCGCAGGGCTTTACTTTCAAACTCAACAATCTCAGCTCCTTGGTACATATAC
>JBJKQJ010000184.1:0-14288 GCA_046705445.1 Thermoplasmataceae archaeon | reverse complement strand
TGGAGATCTATTCATCAACTACACGTTTCATATTTTCATGCAACTATTCATCACAGATTATTCTTCCAATACAGTCCAGAACTGTTGTAATGAGATTCAAGCCCATAAAGCCTGAATTTATGGCTTCAAGAATCAAGACAATTGCCCAGGCTGAAGGTTTCGAGATAGACGGGGATTCACTGGAAGCAATAACTGAGATCTCAGAGGGCGATCTGAGAAAGGCTCTCAATATTCTACAGACGATAAAATCGTCTGGGGAGCTCAGCGCTACTAAAATCTATGAAATCTCCGGACTTGCAAACCCGAAGGAATTCAAGCTGCTGCTCTCAAAAGCAATAGGCGGCCTGTTTGAGGAAGCCAGAGAAACATTAGACCAGATGATGGTTGAGCACGGCTTGTCGGGAATGGATATCATCAGGGGATTGCATTCCTCGGTCAGGAAGGAACTGATCCCCCCAAAGCAGAAAATTCAGGTTATAATGGCACTTGGAGAATCAGAATTCAGAATGGTGGAAGGTTCAAGCGATCTCATACAGCTGGACGCCCTTCTTGCAAAGCTGGCTTTCATCGGGCAGGAATTCAACTGAAGTCATCCAGGCTTGTGGGCCCCTCTTTCTTCCGGGTTCTGGCAGGATGGCTATCCTGAAGTTTTTCGATATTTTTCTTCATTCTTGACTCTTTCTTTATTGCCGAATAATAGTAGGCCGCGTCCCTTGTCCCTTCATACATTAGAATCCGCACTGCACCTGCATGAGTTCTCCCCGTCCTCCCTCTTCTCTGTATGCTCCTGATCTCAGAAGGGACGGGTTCAAAGAAGATTACCAGATCGGTGGCAGGAATGTCCAGGCCTTCCTCAGCAACACTGGTGGCCACAAGCACATTGTATACATTGCTTCTGAATTTCTGCAAAAGTATGTCCTGGTCTTTCTGCTTGAGTCCTTCATCACCGGACTTTGTGGATTGCCCAATAAATCTTACCGGCCTCAGCAATGAAGATTTTTCAGAAAGGTAATTGACAAGAAGATCGGATGTTTTCCTGTAATGCGTGAAAACAATGACCCTTGATTCTGGATTGGTGGAAATCTGGTCTTCACACATTTCCAGGACTGTTTTCATCTTAGGGTTCTCCAGTTTCTGGTCCTTAAGGTCCTTCAGCCTGACAATGAACTGGTTGAATTCCGGCATCTTTGTAACTATGGATGCCGTCTTCTTCAGGGTCTTTTCCTCACTGCCTAGTATTTCATTTACATAATCGTAGGCAATCTCGATCCCCTGGCTTTCCAGATACTCCAGAAGGTAATCTATTCTTATTGCTGCAGAAATGTAGGTCACTACAGAGAACAGGTTAGGCTCTCCATTTCTGGCCCTTTCTATTACTTCTCCAATCTTGGAGGCCAGCTGGCTTCTTGAGAATCTGCCAGGTGTCATTATTCCTGCAGGTTTTATCTTCTCCGTCAGCCTGTCTATTACCTTTCTCAGTATCAGTGAAACGTCCCTTATGTAATCCGGCAGATCCAGCTTCCTTACTTTCAGGTCGATGCCGCCCATGTATTTGTGGACATCGGGGTCACTTTCACTTTTGATCCTCACTGCCTCGATTCCCAGCACTTCAGTGATCTCATTTAGTTTCTCCCTGTCTCCGCCGGGGCTGGCAGTAATGCCAAGAATCAAACGCTTCCTGGCATCAAGGAAGTTCCTTGCTATTTCCACATAGGCATAGTTTCCGGTTGCCCTGTGGGCTTCATCGAAAATTATGAGGCCATAGCGTGATATGCTGAAAAGGCCGTTTCTCATATCATTGAGCACGACCTGAGGGGTTGATACAATTACCTTTGAAGTCACCCATTTCAGAAGGCGGTCCTCGTTGTCAACTTCTCCCGTAAACTTGGAAATCTCATTATCATCCAGATCCAGAAGATTCTTGAATGTGTCATAATGCTGTGAAATCAATGGCCTAGTAGGTGCGAGGAATATGACCTTTTCATTGTTTTTCCTTAGGACAAAATCTGCAACCAGGGCTGCAATGATGGTCTTTCCAAGGCCTGTTGGGAGAACAATCAATGTATTCCTCTGGATGGCCTCCTTGTAAAGGCTAATCTGGTACTCTCTTGGATCGATCTTCCCTTTTAGATAAGTGTTTTCAGTATCTTTCCTCTGGGTACCTATTCCTGTGGATTCTTTCACTATGGCTATGGAATGCCCGGTGGTTAATAACACCTGTTGCGTGAAATTAAAATGTGTAAGCTGGAGCAGGCTGCCAATATCTTTTAATATTGGTGTATTTCTATTTCTATGCCGGTTGATCCCCAGATAAAGGCCTTTCTCGATCAGATATCCGCTTTGAATGTAATAGACCTGGATAGCATATCTCCACAGTTGTTCAGGGAGACGATGGATACATCTAGCATTGCATTGAGGAACAGCAAAATAAATATTGAAAGTGTCAGGGATCTCAAGATTCCAGTGAGCGGTGGAAACATAAGCGCAAGGTTATACACTCCCCATGAAAAATCCGATTCTCTTATTGTTTATTTCCACGGTGGTGGATTTGTATTTGGCAACACTGAGTCATATGATAATGTGTGCAGGTTCATCAGCATAAATTCAGGTTCCAGGCTCCTGTCTGTGGACTACAGGCTGGCACCTGAACACAAGTTCCCAACCGCTGTTGAAGATGCTTTTGCTGCTTATAAGTGGGTTTTATCAAACACTTCTGAACTGGGCACAAAAGTGGATAAAATTGCAATTTCCGGAGATAGCGCAGGAGGAAACCTTTGTGCTGCAATTTCAATCTTGAGCCGCGATAACAGAATTAAGCTTCCGAGATTCCAGGCACTCTTCTATCCAGTTGTATCACCGGATCTGGCATCAAAGTCGCACAGGGAATTCTCAGAAGGTCTATTCCTTACAGCAAAGATGAGCTCATGGTTCATGAAACAGTATATGGGCTCCAGGCAGGATTTATTTGATCCAAGGTACAATATACTTGGTGCCGAAGACCTTTCAGGGCTTCCTGAAACCTTTGTATTCACCGCTGAATTTGACATGTTGCGGGACCAGGGGGAAACTTTGGTGAGCAGGCTGAGGGAAAGTGGTACGGAAGCAACAGGAATAAGGGCGCTGGGGATGGTTCATGGCTTCATATCCTTCTATGAATTTTCAAAAGCAGCAAACAACTTTCTCACACTGTCATCGAAACTGGTGGGCGAAGCCCTGAACAGAAAGGAATGAAAGGGCCGGGTCGATGCAGAGAGGAAGCTGAAGGTACCAAACTTATTTTATTTTCAAGACAATCCAGTGCAAAAGGGCCGGTAGATCAGAGGTAGATCGCCTGCTTCGCAAGCAGGAGGCCTCGGGTTCAAATCCCGACCGGTCCATTCGAACCAGTTTATCAATAGACCTTCTCTCTGTGCCCTATCTTGATTGCGACAAATACCACCCACTGCTCTTTATTTGATAAATTGCCCTGTACCCCTATTTTCTCAGGATTCAGAGCCCATTAAGTATTAAGGGCAGAGCTTTCCGCTGTAATGCTCGTTTCAAGCTTGCCCGTTTCTAGGAATCAGAGAGGGTTGGAACTGAAGTTGGCACTTTGAAAACCTATGAAGTAAAGGCCGATTGCGAAAGAAATTGTTGCGATTACTGCACTCATCGCCATACCAATGGACCATCCAAAGAACTGTCCGGATTTGATAAACAAGAGGCCATTTATTACCGCTCCAACAACAGCCAGGAAAGAAATTGTTCCAGTTATCTTTAATGCAGGGAAACATGATCTGTATGCTATTGTCAGGAACAACAATGAAAGGAGCAGAAGCAGTATACCTAGAATCATGTGTGCAATAACGAATCCCGAGGTTTCTAAATACAGGCTTATTGACGAAAGAAGTGGCAGGTTGTTCCTGGGGAGTGACACTTCAAGATTTACGGTCATGCCCAGCCAGAACTGCACCAGAATCAGAACCAAAAAAGCAACGGATATGTTTCTCATCAGAATGAGATTTCTGGCTTCCCTAGAGGGTGAATCATCTTTCATATTTTCAACCAGGATTTATTGCGGTAAAAAATATACATAAAAATAAGTATAATAAAGCTGGGGGTTCAAAGGGAAATTATACAGTCCCATTGTCAGGTTATGTGGAATTAATAGCATATGACATTATGGGAGGGTGTTATAATTTTAAGGAAACATATTCCTTCAGGGGCACCGCGTTATTGTGCTGATGATTTCTGGCGGAATACAGGAATATCACAGCTGATTCACTGCATATTCTCAGAAGTTCTGGAGTCTTTAGATTATTGTCGAGTTCCTTGAAATACATATCCTTAAACTGCCCCCATTTGACAGGATCATGTGAAAACCAGATCCGTAGTTCATTGGAAGGGGCCAGTTCTTTCACCCAATGATCCAGATTCAACCTGCTTTTGGAGATGCCGCGAGGCCAAAGTCTGTCTACCAGTATTCTGACACCTTCTTCTGGCTGGACTTTATCGTAGACCCACACTAAACTGATATTTGGTTCCAGTGCACTCACTCCAGACTCTTTATCCTCCTGTAGGCATTATAACCTTTTTGCATGAATTCAGTTTCTAATATTTTACTGGGCAGGAGGGATGTCCGGATTACCTTTCATACTGTTGTATTTATCCAGCAAGAAGGAACTGACAAGCAGGGCTAGCAAGGATAGGACTGATGAGATAGTAAAATCCAATGGGTCGCCAGCAATATAAGAAAAAATTGCCAGAGCTATGGCTGGAGGATGTGAAAGATCTGTGAATGTTATGAATGCAGATACAATGATCACGTTCACGATTATGCCGTTAAGACTGGCCCCAAATACCATATGCAGGAGATCGGAGGAAACAATTACCAGGGAATAAGTTGCCAGTAGGCTTGCTCTGGATGCATATTTTGTACCCTTCTGAAAAACAATTAAGTATGCGGAAACTGCATATGGTGGTGCCAGGATGTAATTTCCCCTGATGGTTATCAGGGAAAAGATTGCAGCGAGAATCGCCAGGTAAACAAGGTATTCCTCCATTCTCTTCGGGGTGATTTTATTTGTAAGTTTCTGCAAGTTTATTTTACCACTTCCAACAGATAACTGTGACAAACACCCTGCTTTACGACTTTAATTTTTGCATGGAATAAATTAATAGTCTTACTAATTTATGATGGCTGAAGGTGGAATTAATAGGGGAAAAAATAAGCTTTGATTTACGAGAGCAGGTTCATTACAGAATTTTTAGGGAATTCTATAACTTCTTACTGGAATCTCTTGCTGCCCTAGTCATAAAATTTCAGCCATCAAGGAATTCCAAAGTTTCACAAAACCATATTATCTTCGTAACGGTAGATGAATGGAATCTTCCGGACACAGTTATATTCAGGTGGAATGTCTCCGAAACCTCCAAGTTTCGGGCAGGTTTAAATTTAAACTGTGACGGACCAGCATAAGGCTAAAAAAAAGGAGGGGATTGGAAAATATGAATGAAAACTTGAAAGAACTTCTTGAAGAAATTTACCGGTCAGGACAGGAAAACGACGCAGTTAATGACCAACGGGCAAAACGGATGCTTAATATTACGCCAGATACAGGGAGTTTCCTTTCCATACTTATCCAGGCAAGCAATGCAAGGAATGTACTAGAGATCGGCACTTCCAACGGTTACTCAACATTATGGATTGCAGATGCAGTTTCCAGAACGGGTGGAAATGTGACGACCCTGGAAGTCTCTGAATCCAAACATGCTGTGGCAGGTGACAATTTCAAGAGGAGCGGCCTGGAAAAACACATCAGTTCGTTTCTCATGGATGTTAGGGATTTTGTCAAATCGGTGCCATCCGGTTCTATCGATTTTATTTTTCTAGACGCTGAAAGGCCACAGAATCAGGAATACTGGGAGAGCCTTGACCGTATCCTCAAGCCAAACGGCCTGCTTGTGATCGATAATGCGCTTTCCCCAAAACCAGAGGAAATGGTGGCTATAACGACAATGATAGAGAAATCTGGAAGATATATGTTTCAGGTGCTCGACATCGGCAAGGGAGAACTGGTTGCTATTAAGAATTCAAACCATGAGGAAAAATGAGAACAATCTTATCAAATATCCGAGTAATAAGGTCAAATCAGAATTCTATCTCATATTTTTCAGATATGAGAGGAAAATGGTAAATATATCTCATCAATGAAATCTTATGCCGCTTAATTCTGGTGAGAGGGTATTTTATATAGCACATCCGGCCAGTGGCCATGCAAGGTCTAATTTTCCTCTAAAATGCATTGTAAAAGATAATAAGATACTGAAGTGCCTCCCATTCTATATACCGGAAGATGTGAACCTGTACACGATCAAGACTTCCCGCGGAAACTTTTCCCGGCCTAGAAAAGACGTACAAATGCCCCTTGCTTATTCCTGGAAAAGAAGGGTTGACACAAGGGAAAGGGTACGTTACCCCCTTCTAAGAAAAGACTGGGATCCTGATAACCCAAATACAGAGAAGCGTGGTCTCAGCGGCTATGTCAGAATTTCATGGGATGAAGCCCTGAATATCGTGGTCAGGCAACTGAAGCAGGTCCATGCCAAGTACGGAAACATGGAACCTGTTCTTGTACAGGCTGACGGGCACGGCCAGAGCGGTTACATGCAATCACTCCATTTCTGGGGGCACTACCTTTTTGACAAGATACACGAAAACCTTGGATGGGGTTGGTGGACGCAGCAGATCAGAAATCCAGACAGCTGGGAGGGGTATTATTGGGGCGCGAAGCACGTTTGGGGATTTGAGGAATCCCTGGGCGAGCCCTTCCAGGATGAAGTATGGGACGATGTGCTGGAACACACTGAAATGGTCATATTTTCTGGAAATGATCCAGAATCAACCGGATTTGGGATGTCCGGATCCATCTCCACTGTGATGTCAAGATGGCTCAAGGAAGCGGGTATAAAGATAGTGGCTGTATCCCCGGATCTGAACTATGCTTCTTCCGTATATGCTGACAAATGGATCCCTATCAAGCCAAATACGGACTCAGCCCTTTATCTCGCCATTGCCTGGGTCTGGATCAAGGAAAACCTATATGACCGAGCTTACGTGGACACCCACACTGTTGGATTCAGCGATTTCGAATCTCATGTGAATGGAGAAGATGATGGCATCCCCAAGACACCCCAATGGGCGGCTGAGATCACAGGACTTCCTGCACACACAATTAAAGCCCTCGCCAGAGAGTGGGCCGCTAAAAGAACTTCATTATCAGTTTATTTTGGAGGGCCTAAAGTCAGGGGAACCCTTTCTCATATGGTCGCTAGGCATGAAGCTTATCTGATGGCTATGCAGGGCATAGGGAAGCCAGGAAGGCAGTTCCTCAGGACAGGTGCTCCATCTTTCTACAAGAAATGGCTGGCCCAGGTTCCAAGATTTCCGGATGTGGATAGAGAAGGTATCCCGCTCAACCCATTGATTGAGTATGCAATAGGAAAAGGGGCCAAATCTCCAGTCTTTGTTCCGAGAACTCTTGTTGATGACGCCATATTGAAACCGCCTATACAATGGCGTGGTTCATCAGCAGCTCTGGCAGAAACAAGCGACCAGTTCGTAAAGTACAAGTTTCCGCCAGATAATGAGCACCCCGGGATACGGGTTATATGGAACGAAAATGGAAATCAGCCTGTAAGCTGGACATATGGGAGAAAATGGATTGATGCCCTCAGAGACCCCAAGATAGAATTTGTTGTGGGAATACATCCCTGGCTTGAAAATGACATAATGTTCTCGGATCTTATACTTCCCGCTCAGACAATATTTGAACATGAAGATATAATATCTGTCCAACGGAGCGACATCCTGGGAATGTTTTACCAGGAGAGAGCCATAGATCCCGTAGGTGAATCAAAAAGCGATTATGAGATCCACAGGATGATTGCAGAAAAACTTGGCCTGGAAGAAGGATTCCCTCCGCATGAAGAGTGGTTGAGAAAAGCCTATGAGGAGAAGCTTGCCTTTACAAAATACGGTATTTCTTGGGAGCAATTCAAGAAGAGAAAATTCATAATTTACGACTGCCCCACGTGGGAAGAATGGCTGGACATCAAGAAGGAACGCGGTGACGGACCCCATGAAGGCGGAATGTCATGGTTTTACAGAAATGCCACAGGCCTGCAGACGCCAAGTGGAAAAATAGAGTTCGTTTCAGAAAGGATAAGGAAGGAAAATTCCGACGACAGGGAGAGGCCTCCTCTTGCTAAATGGATGGATCACCAGGAACTGCAATCCTCCCCAAAGGCCAAAAAATATCCGCTTCTTGTTATTGCAAACCACCCCAGGTTAAGATTCCACGTGCAGGGTGATGATATCGACTGGATCAGGGAACTCTGGAAGATCAGGGGACCTGATGGATATGAATATGAACCCTGTTGGCTCAATCCGGAAACAGCAAAGGAAAGGAACATCTTCGACGGAGATGTAGTGCGGGTCTTCAACGATAAAGGTTCAGTACTTTTCGCCGCAAGGTTGACTGAGCGGGTTATACCTGGTGCCTTATATGCTGAACATGGGGCCAGGATGGATCTCTACCAGGTAAATGGAGAGATAATCGATCGCGGTGGAAATATAAATTTCATTTCGCCGTCCCCTCAGGATAAATATGGCCAGAAGGAGGAAATCAAGATACCTGAAATGAACGTCAGCGGTTTCCTGGTAGAAGTTGAAAAAGCAGACACCCGGAACCTTCTCGAAGAAACTTCTGTTAAGAACCTGAGGCCCGAGATTGATATGGGGGAGGTGAACTAGAATATGGGAAAGGAATTTTTCATTGACCTGGATGAATGCACTGGATGCAATCTCTGTATAATTGCATGCAAAGATGAACATGTGGGAAACAGTCATGAACCATGGACCAAACAGCAACCTGACACCGGGCATTTCTGGATGGACGTCAAGACAATGGAGAGGGGCAAGGTTCCAAAGGTGAAAGTAACCTATCTCCCCATTCTATGCCAGCACTGCGAGAATGCACCATGCATGAAGGTCTGCCCGGAGGATGCCATATCCCGGGATGGCAATGGCCTGGTCCAGATAGATCAGGAAAAATGCACTGGATGCGGGCTATGCCAGGAAGCCTGTCCTTATGATGTAATTTACATGAACGAGGATCTGAAGGTTGCACAGAAATGTACAGGATGCGCCCACCTGATAGAGGTGGGAGAAACACCCAGATGCGCAGATATCTGCCCCAGAGATGCAATTTATTTCGCGGATGAAGATGATCCCGAGCTTCTCAAGTTAAAGGCTAAATCTGGAATCCTTCACCCGGAATTTCAGGCAAAACCCAGAGTACATTATAAGGGTTTGCCGGTGCCTTTTGCGGCAGGCACTGTCATTGACAGTGATACGGATGAAGTAGTGGCAGGCGTTGAGGTGACAGCACTTGACCTGTTCGATGATACAAGACGCACAACGGTTTCAGATGAATTTGGAGATTTCTGGTTCAGGAACCTAAGCAGAGGGCACAAATACAGGCTGGATTTCCAGTCGCAAGGGTACAAGGTCCACACCCTTGTAATTTCTGCTGAGTCCGACCTGAACCTGGGAGACATCTTACTGAAGAAGAAATCCAGGTATAATTCCTGAAAGGTGAAAACCCTTCAGGGTTGTGTCAGGTTATGACAATCTTATGGGCATAGAATCATTTTGACATTTTTTTAAAAGATTTTAAAACAGGTGACAGGAATCGTTAATCTATTAAGCAAAAAAATATAAATATATAAAATTTGTAAAACAAACGGGTGTATTTTTCAAATGGCTAACAAGTCAAAAAAGATCTCATCTATTGCCTTTGGGGCAACGATAGGAACTACAATGGAATGGTACGACTTTTTCATTGCAGGATTAGCTGCAGCAACAGTATGGCCAATTGTGTTTTTCCCGACCTACAGTCCTGCTGCTGCGTTGGCGGCATCCCTTTCGTCGTACGTGGTTACATTTATAACAAGGCCTATTGGTGGTTATATTTTCGGCCACTTTGGCGACAGGCTCGGAAGAAAATCAATGCTGGTCTGGACCCTATCTCTTATGGGGATTTCCTCGTTCGGAATTGCGGCTGTTCCATCCTATGCTACAATAGGCCTTGGAGGCCCTGCACTTATTATTCTGTTCAGGATTATTCTTGGTCTCGGCCTTGGCGGAGAATGGGGTGGAGCATCCTCATGGATACTGGAGTTTTCAGCACAGTCCAAGCACAGGGGATTCTGGTCCGGTTGGGTCAACACTGCCCTTGGATTCGGTGTTGCACTGGCAGCCGGCCTCTTTACTCTAGTAAGAATACTTTCTCCCACCACTTTCGTTACAATTGGCTGGAGAATTCCATTCATAATTGGAGGTTTCCTTATCGTGATAGGCATTGTGATCAGGTATTACCTTTCTGAAAGCCCCGTATTCGACATGCAGAAAGAGAAAGGCCAGATTTCAAAATCACCGGCGGCTGAAGTGCTTAAGAAATACTCCAAGAAAATCTTCTCACTGGGATTCATACTCAGTTATGTCATAGCAATCCAGTCAGGAGTGATTCTGGCGTTTGCAGTTCCATTCCTCATTGGAGTGCATCATATGGACCCAACTTTCGTGTATTCCACAATCATAGTGGCTGCCATTGTTTCAGTAATTACTACAGAACTGGGTGCCATGTCGTCAGACAGAATCGGAAATAAGATGCCGCTAATAATATCTCTGGTCCTCACCATTCTCTTCATCTACCCATATGTAGTGATGGTGGAATCGCTGGATCCTGCTCTTATAATGCTGGCGCAGGCCATCCTTGGAGGCGTCTGTTTCTATGGTTATGGTGTCCTTGTCAGAATTTTCGCCGGGAACTTCGAAACAAAGTACAGGTACTCTGGAGCTGGGCTGGTTTTCCAGATCGGAGCTGCATACGGTTCTGTGATAGCGATCATATTCCCGCTTGTAGGAGCCCAGAAGGGAGGTATCGGGGGGATGTATGTGGTTGCAGCCACAATCATAATGTGTATAATTTCTCTGATTCCTGCGCTGCTCATAAAATCGTCAGAACCTCTCGAAACACAAATGCCCGCATAAGATACAAATCTGGGTGTGATGAACCACACCCAATTTATTTTTAAAAAATTTTTAATTTTAGTTTATTTTAGACCTTTTCACGGAGTTTTTCCAGCCTTTTCCCAACTTCGTACTGCTGCCCGTTTACGATTTTATCTGCATCATCCTGGTACTCTTCTGGCCAGTAACCGAATGCCTGGCCGTACCATGGATCGCGCAGGTGCAGTTCAGGGAGTCCTTCTGCCTTCCAAATCTCAATTGCTTTCTCCATGTATTCCTTCTTTGGCAGGGATGTTGGAGGATATGGAAACTTCCTTGTTGCATCGATCAGCATTGCTCCGGATCCTTGTGCTTCAGGGAAATCCTTGTCAGCGCGTGATGCCTCGGGCGAGTACGCCGAAAGATCGAGTTCAGGGTACTTTCCCCTGACGATCTTTACATCCCGGTGGGGCTGCATGGCAAAACTCATGGCCCATATTACGGAATCAGGATCCCTGGGATCTATATCATCATCAACTGCAACAACTATCTTCCCATACTGGGGGTCGAAGGCGGTTGCGGCGTAAAGAGCCTGCCATGGCTGTGCCGGGTGCGTTTTCTTCAGTTTTACTACAATGTATCTTGCCTGACTCATCTCCATAAGTGCAACATCCTGGACAGCAGGGTTGTTGCAATCTGACTTGAGAAACTTAAGAAAGACGCTTTCATAGGCAATTTTTCTCATAACAGATCTTTCACTTGGCGGGAACTGACTTATAACATGGGTGAAGATAGCGTCTTTTCTGTGTGTAACACATGTTATCCTGAACTCTGGTCTGGGTACAACATCAGTGGCCATGTAACCAGTGTACTCACCGAAGGCATTTCCAGGCTCAACAAAGTCTGTGGAAACTTCTCCCTCAATGACGATCTCTGCATTGGCAGGTACCTCAATATCCACAGTCTTGCATTTTACCAGTTCAACAGGTCTCCCTGCTATGGCTCCTGCCACGCCGAACTCATCCACACCATATGGAATTTTGGCCATTGCAGTAAATGCAATATTTGGTGTCGCGCCTATTACTACTGCTGCCTGCAATTTCTTGCCCTTGGCTTTGGCTTTCTGCCAGTGGACGTAACCATGGTTTGTTTTTGCAATCTCCCAAAGTACCTTGGTCTTTCCAAATAAGTGTGCGGAATAATTTCCCACGTTTCTGGTTCCTGTTTCGATATCCTTGGTAATGAAGGCTGAAAATGAGCTTCTGATCTGGCCGCTGTAACCTGGAACATCAACAGGAACAGGAAATTCCTCGATGCCTTTTCCATCCTTCAGCAGCTCATCACCGGTTACCACCACTTCCTGTACGGGTCCTTTTTCAACAATTACTGGTGGAATGGGGTTTTCAAGGGCATTTGCCCATTTCTTGTTTACTTCCTCCGGTTTGCAGTTCATACCAAGGGCGTAGATTTCTCTGGAGGAAGCCAGAATTCCGGTTGCAACTTTCATATTGTATTTTCTTCCTTTTGAGTCAACCACGTTTTCAAAAAGGAATCCCTTTCTCTGTCCCTCAGGGAGGCCCCTGAACTGTAGCTTTACAAGACTTGTTAATTCCTTCTCCTTTACTATGGGTCTCTTTATGTGAACCAGCAATCCTAATTTATCAAGCTTTTCCAGGTATTCCCTGAGATCCCTGTAATAAGGTGTGTTAGTTTCGGCTGTAGGCATGTGAATCGGGATATAATTTCAAAAAGATTATAAAAAGGTTGGTCATAATATAAAATGATTCTTTGAAACTAGTTTAATCAACATAATGTCAATTATGCTAGCCTTTTTTGAAATTAATTGTTTTTTATAATTCAACATGTACCGAAGTTGAATGGAGCCCACAAATTTAGCACATATGCATATCTCCACAATTGTGTGAATCATTTGCTGACTCAGTATTTTGCGGGTTAAACTGTTGATTAAGACCGAAAATTTTTATATTTAATGTAGCTGACACAATGTATGAGCTACTTTTCTTTTCTAATTGATCCCATATACAGGCCGTCTGCTTTTTCGGAAATGACACTCAGAATATTTGAAGAGGCAGAATACCAGGGCGGGGAAATTTTCGACTGCCAAAGGACGCTTTCAAAAATAAGGCCTGGAAACATGGAAGACTGGTACAATGAATGGTATAAACTGGGTGCCTTGAAGGACAAGGAAGGACAGAAGAACCTGAGGGAGGGACATTTTGTATCTGCAAGGCAAAATTTCCTCCACGCTTACAACTATTACAGGCTTTCATATTTTTACATGAGCAACAAAGATCAGAGAAAAATTGATGCATACCAGAAAGGTTATGATGCTTTCAAGAAAGGTGCTGATCTCCTGACTCCCAAGCCGGAATACATTGATGTTCCATACGAAGGGAAGAACCTGCAGGGAATTTTCTTTCCGGCTGCTGCTGGGAAAAAGTCTCCGGTTGTAATATTCATAGGCGGAGTCGATGGACAGAAAGAAGAAGCCTATTTTGTAGGTGCTCAGGAACTTAACCAGAGAGGCATAAGCGTATTTGCCATTGAGGGGCCAGGACAGGCAGGCGCTCTGATCCAGCAGAAATTGCCCCTTTTGGTTGAATATGAAAAACCTGTCAAGGCATTTATAGATGAGATAATAAAGAGGCCTGACGTGGATCCGGAAAGGGTTGCCATCCTCGGAAGGAGTTTTGGTGGTTACATTGCACCACGTGCTTCTGCTTTTGAACCCAGAATTAAAGCTTGTGTTGTATGGGGTGCGTACTACGATATGTACGAGAACAAGAAAGCACAGCCTCCTGACCTTAACCTTGCCATCATGGAAATGCTGATGCTTGAAGACAAGGAAAAGTTCCTGGAAGCATCAAAGAAATTCAATCTAGACGGGGTGGTGGACAAGATCAAGTGTCCGATGCTCATAGTCCACGGGGAGGCGGATCCCATGACTCCTGCCTGGAATGCACAGAAAATGTTTGAAGGGGCTAAGTGTGATAAAACTCTGAAAATGTTCAAGCTGGGTGAACCTGGCGCAGGCCACTGCACCCATGACGCGCCATCAATTGTCTATCCGATGATATACGACTGGCTTTATGATAAGCTGAAGTGATGGAAACAAAAATTCCATCCTCTCAATTTCAGCATTGCATTTGCCCATATAGCCCCTAAGCTGCTGTGCATGGGGTAACATAAGCGCTCTTTAAGCGATATTAAGGAT
>JBJKQJ010000183.1:0-4835 GCA_046705445.1 Thermoplasmataceae archaeon | reverse complement strand
CGTTGAGACAATGGAAATGGAAATAGGCTCTTTTAGGCAACATTTAGACACGGTGGTCATGAATCCTCCATTTGGATCAGTGAATAAGGGCGCAGATCGAATATTTCTGGAAAAAGCAGTGGAGCTCTCAAGACACATATATTCCATACACAATCTAAAGTCCGCAGATTATGTCCGGCAGTTTTATGGAAAAAATACAGTTATTACGAGGGAAAACAGGATCAAGATAAGGGTTCCGAGATTATACGCCCACCATACCAGCGACCTCGACTTCATAGATGGAATATTTTTCAGTTGTGAAGTTTCCAATTGAAAGCAAGCACCCGACAGGCAGGCAAATAATAATTAATAGGCTAAAAATCTCGTATGGCACATCATGGCCGGGGTGGGGTAGGAGGTTATCCTTGGGGACTGTGGATCCCCGGACCCGGGTTCGATTCCCGGTCCCGGCCCTTTATTTTATTGTTTAGTTAAGAAATATATATCTATGCTGTTTTACTGCCTGGATGCTATATTAGGAAATTAGTGCAAATATAAAAATAGGGTATTGCCCTTTTTAGCAAAAATGGACCCGAAAACTTTTATGCGAAGCATAGAAGAACAGTTGAGGAGAGTAAAATCTCAGTATTTCGAGATGAAAACCTCCAGTGGAAACTCGAGTCCTGGTTCTGAGGAACTGCTCAATAATGCTAAACTGTGGTTCCTTAGGACATTACAGAATACTGAACTGAGATACGATGACCTCAGGTTGCCTGCAGCGGATTACGTTGCGGTCGAATCCTTCACTCTTCAGAGAATTCCGCCATACGGGCTGGTTTATCCTTGCACCCTTTGGCTTCTATCCACACTACCTAAAGAACAAGTCGAATCAATTTTTGGTCCAATATTCTACGAAAAGCTAGTAAACATAGCCCGCAGTTTTCCTCCAACCGAAAACAAGGGTAATTATTCCAATTCCAGAGGCAGCTAAGTATGTTCATTACAGAAACACTTGATAAATGCACTGTTATCAGAATCCACAATCTTGTTCCAAAGAAAATAAAGACTCCGGATTTCAACTCGGAACTAAAGGATGGCTTTCTACTGATGGTCAGGGACAAAGAAAAGCTCATAGCATTTCAGAATCTTGGTTTCACTCCCACAGATGCTGAAAAAGCTCACTTAAAACAGTATGTATCAACTTGGGGAGGGGGAGAACAGGTCGATGTTAAGAATGGAGTTCTTGAAATGGAACTTCCAATTTTCCTAAAGCCCTTTATTGAATCCATAAACAACATACCAGGTTGCCGCATTTCCCCAAATCTGCTGCGGATTGGCGGAGATGTGTATTTAAGTGTGGAATACACTCAAATATCGACTGGAAGAGTGAATCAGGTGATTCTAGATTTCATAAACATAGATCATCTGTTTCGTAAAAATCTCATATATTCAGGCTCCCAAGGTGGTAGAATCCCAATTCTTTTGAAGATATACCAGGAAGCTGGAAACACGCTGGAAGACTTCACAATGATAACATCAGTATGGGAAATGGATAAGAGCCATCAGGCCGATCAGAATCTGGGAGTCTTTACTAACCTTGGAACATATGTGCCCAAATCGCTCATCAACGACTCTAATGACTTGTTGATATTCAGGAAATCTGAACCTAACATTACCGGGAATGCTGAATATACGGTTGCAGATCCGGATAACAATATAGTGGAATTCAAGGTCACTTCCAAATTTTTCTCTGATTTTTATAATTTCATTATCCGGAATTATTCAGGGCCAATCTATATGCATCCAGTCGTGACCCGAAATAGGCATACTACATATTTCATAATTGAAGGTGCCAAAGTAAACCTTTTCCTGAGTGGGCTTTACAACCACTGGTCTACGGAGTCCAGGAAAGACCACGTCAATTATATTGGTGGTGTGGAAAGGCTTGATTTGCTGTTGAAGAGGCTTAAAATGGAAGATGCTCAAAGAGCAGTTGGACTCCATCAGATCAATCCTTCAGACTAAGTATTATCTATAGTGGCAAACCTCTTTAGTATGGATACAACATAATATAGTGAACGAATTAGGGTAAAGGCACAATGAACATCGACGATCTCTTAGGGTATGCGAGAAGAACCGGCATGTTTTGGTCCACCGCAGACATATATGGGGGAGCTGCAGGGCTATATGACTATGGCCACATGGGTGCCATGTTAAAGAGGAATTTTGAGTCCCTATGGCTATCTTACTTTGTTGAAAGAAATCCAAACTATTACCTGATAGACGCTTCCACCCTGCTTCCGGAAAAGCCCCTCATCGCATCAGGGCACGCAGAAAGGTTCAACGATGTCCTCATAGGCTGCAAAAAGTGCAAATCCTATTATCGCGCGGATATGATGCTTTCTGAAGCAGGCATTGAAATCAGAGAGGGCGCGACTTCTGCTGAAATAGACGAGGTCGTTTCGAACAGGGGGATAAAATGTCCTAAGTGTGGGGGTGAATTTGCTCCTTCCAAACCTTTCAACATGATGATAGATGTGTCCCTGGGGCCTGATAAATCAGACAGGGGCTATCTCAGACCTGAAACAGCCCAATCTACGTTTCTGAACTTCTACAGGGAATTCAACACTCTCAGACAGAAGCTTCCGCTCGGCCTCGCCCTTATTGGGCGGGCTTACAGGAACGAAATCTCGCCGAGGCAGGGCCTTTATAGGCTCAGAGAACTTATTCAGGCTGAACTCCAGATATTTTTTGACGAACAGAATTTTCACCTAGACCTTTCAGAGTTTGACTCTGATGAAATAAATGTAGTCCCGTATAGCACAGGCAAGCAGGTTAGGATAATGGTTGGTGAACTGTTAAAGATGGGTTACCCGGACTTTTATGTTTATCATGCTGCCCTTATTCATCGATTTTATACGTCTATTCTCGGATATCCCGAGGAGAAGTTCCGGCTTTTGGAAAAAGGCGGTGAAGATAAGGCATTTTACAACAAGGTACATATGGATGTGGAACTGGACGTGGAAAGCTGGGGGGGATTCAAGGAAGTAGGCGGCCTTCATTACAGGGGTGATTACGATTTGAGTTCCCACTCCAAGGGTTCCAGCAAGAAACTCTCGGTTAAGATTGAAGGTAGAGAATTTACACCAAATGTCCTGGAACTAAGCTTCGGTGTGGACAGGAATATCTGGGCCCTTGTTGATATAATGTACAGCAACGAAGGAGGCAGGCAGGTATTGTCCCTGCAGCCATGGTTATCTCCTTACGCTGCAGCAATATTCCCTCTTCAGAGCGATGAGAAAATAGACAACCAGGTAGAGAAAATTTACGGCGATCTGTCAAAGAAGTTCAGAATCTTTTTAGATGTGTCAGGTTCAATTGGAAAGCGCTATGCCAGGATGGATGAAGTAGGAACGCCTTTTTGTGTGACAGTGGACTATGATACTGTTAATCCTGAATCAGAACACTTTGGCCAGGTGACAGTAAGAAAAAGGGATTCGAGGGAACAGGACCGGGTTAAAATACAGGACCTGGCAGAATATCTTTCAAAAGCAATGAGCCCTATATTCTGAACCAGGCTCTGTTAAACACTCAAAATTTTAAAAATCAAAAGAGAACAGTTATTCAACTGTTCTGAATTCATCAAAAACTTCTCTGAATCGTAAATTATCTTGGAGAAATCCTTACCACGTTGCTGCCACGGATTATTACAGTTCCAAGTTTTCTGGTAAGGTCTTCAGCGTTCTCTTCAACCTCATCAAGAACCATGTTCATGTATTCATCGTAGCCGGAAAGTGTCCCTTCCAGCACTCTGTTGTCCTTTAAAAGCAATGCTACTTTCTTGTTCAGATTTTCTTCCAACATTTTCATAGGCATTATCATAGTCTTTTGCACCCTAGTTGTATTCGTCCTCGTCCAGTCCTTCTTCTCTGCTCATAATCACTTGAATCAGTCCCTTCAAGTCTTCCTTTACGTCTTCAAGTTCTCTCCTCATCGTGACAACTTCATTTGAAAGTGTTTCCACGTCTTTAACTTTATTTGAAGCTCCGCCTTTCATGCCATATCCTCCATAATATTTATCATTCCATAATCTTCGGCAACTTTCCTCAGCTCTGTCCTCTCACAGTTTTCGCAGTATAACGAGGAGTTCTTTCTCACGAGAGGCAATCTGCATTTGCTGCAGAGTGGTCGCAGAACACCTAGGTTTTTCCCAAAGATTCCTAGGTCAAGGCCTCTATCGCCCTGTCTCAGGATCTTGGCCCTTAATATATCTCCAACATGCATTCCGGGTTCGTTGTTCCTTCCATGCTGTGTGGACATACCTATGCTGCCATCGGCATTATATTCAACCAGGCCAAGTTCACTGTCAAAAACAGCACCTACTTTAACCGTGGCCCTTCGCTGATCCATCTTCACAATTCTGCCGTAAACTATCTGGTTGGAATGAAGTTTTATCTTCCTTTTTGGGGTGCTTACTGAAATTGTTAGATTGTTGTCATCCTTGCGCAATGCACCAAAGGCCAAAGAAATAACATCCCCATTGACCTCTGTCGTGTTCCTTCCCGGGACGTACTCTTCCGCAGTTGCAATGACATCTCCGGGCAAAACTAAAGTTTCTTCGTGTTTCTCTGAATTATGCATATTAATCAGCTTGTCAGATTAATGTTCTAACGCTTTCAGTGTCAACAGTTAATGCTAACTAATAAACCTTTCCTCGAAATATTCTTGTGTTTCACATATTAAATTCAATGACCGGGAAACGCTATGGCTGCAGGTTCCAATATTGGGAAGAGAATTTAGGGAGGAAACAATACTGTAAGAGAATGATAGTTGACGAAGCGTTCTTCGGGTTTGCC
>JBJKQJ010000182.1:0-5826 GCA_046705445.1 Thermoplasmataceae archaeon | reverse complement strand
ATATATTGTAACAGAATTGAGCCCGTCTATGATATAGTATAGGGGCAGTATATGGGCAAACATCTAAAGCCAGCCAGGCATTATGGAAATGGGGAAGAAAGTGCCTGAAAGGAACATCATTGGGAATGTAATTATGTTGCCAATGACCGAAGCGCTTTCTTCGGATTTTGAAACTGCACCTGCAAGTATGCCTAGAGAAGTGAACATAAACACTCCCACCACAAGGAAAGGAATCATCAGAAGGCTCAGTGTAAGAGTGGAGTGGAACACGAATACTCCAACGGCGATAATCTCAATGGCCGACACCGCTGAAATGAGGAGGTACCAAAGGAATTTGGATAGGAACCATTCTGATTTTGTCAGGGGAGTCAGTGAGAGTTGCCTGAATATTTTCTCCTTCTTGTATGTGCTGACAATGAAAGTCATGGAGAACATTGGCGAAGTGAGTATCACAAGCCCGATAAGGCCCGGAACCAGGAAATCAATGTAATTTGTGGCATGGGTTGTTACAGAGGCGCTGCTTACCGACACAATCTGGTTTGGAACTTGAAAGTGGTTATTGAAAATCTGCACAGCATAATTTATTGCGCTCTGAGCAACTGCGCTGGTTGAAACTGCTGGATTATTGTAGTATGTGAGCGAAACATGAGTACTGGAACTTGAGTTCAATACTATACTGCTGAAATTATCGGGAATCAGAAGTGCGGCAGAAATGGAATGCTGGGATATGTACGTTTGAATATTCACATTGTCCGGTATTATTTTGATTGCGACAAGCTGAGTTGCGTTCAGGGTGTTAATAAATTCCTTAGAAAGGTTTCCGCTGTGGTCGAGATTCTGCACATAAAGCGGCACTGCACTGTTGCCGCTGCCTGAAAAAATTGAGCCGAATATGAGCATCAGGATCAGCGGAAAAATGAAGACGAAAAAGACAGCAGTGGTGCTCCTCAGGTAGCTCTTTGAGTAGACCTTGAGATCTGCCTTTATGCTTTTCAGTTTCAGGTTACTCAGCCTCCTCTTCAATGAGGTTTACAAATATATCCTCAAGTGTGTCTTCCTTGAGGGAGAAGTTCTTCAGTTCCAGCTTATTCAGTTCTGCAAAGTTGAGAATTTCTGTTATATCCCTGGTGTTGTTAACGACCACTGTGATCTCATCACCGTGAATGCTATAATCGAAGCTGGATGACTTTTCCAGAAAAGCTTCAAGAGCTTCACTTTTGAGAAGGTGCAGTCTTCTCCCCTTTCCCATCTTTGATATTATCTCCTGAGGGCTCCCTTCAACTATCATTCTGCCATGGTCCATAATTGCAACCCGGTCAGCAAGCATCTGAGCCTCCTCCAGGTAATGTGTTGTGAGAATCACAGTTCTCTCCTCAGATTTCAGCTTCCGTATGAGTTCCCAGATCTTTCTTCTGGCCTTGGGATCAAGCCCAGTGGTGGGTTCATCCAGAAATACAACTTTAGGGTCATTTATCAGGGCAAGGCAGATTCCCACTTTCTGTTTCTGGCCACCTGATAGGTTCTGGAAATAAACTTTCCTTACATCTTCCAGCTCAACAAGCTCCAGTAGTTCATCTGACTTGTCCGGAACTGAGAAAAGCTGGCAATAGTAGGCAATAGCCTCTTCCGGAGTAATGCGTTCTATAAAGCGAAAATCCTGGGGCATTATTCCGACCACGGACCTCAATTTGGCTGCGGCATGCCACGGATCTTCTCCAAGTACTCTTATGGTGCCACTGTCTGGCTTACGGATGCCTTCGAGCATCTCAACCGTTGTTGTCTTTCCTGCACCATTTGGGCCAAGAAAACTGTAGACTTCTCCCTTGTTGACTGAAAAAGATATTCCATTCACTGCTTTAATTGAGTCATAGCTTTTGTGAAGATCAGTGGCTGTAATGTACTCCCCGGGACTCATTTTTGGTTAACCCTAATACAGACAAAAACTTGTTGTTAGTTCAGATTTTTAACGCTACGCCTGTTAATCGTTTCCTCTTTACCGCCATAGACATAGGTTTCGATTTCCATTCTCTGCTCAAACTCATTCATGAAGGAGTCCATGCTCTTCTTCAGGCTCTCTATCCGCTGTGAGACTATCTCCTTTACGCTCTCCATGTCATTTGGAAGAAAACTGGCCACCCTTCCACCGCGTTCAAGGGAAGACATTTCTTTGTAGATAAGGCCAAGAGCTACAAGTTTCTGGAGGTTCCTGAAAATGGTGCTGCGATCTTTTGAAAGGGCATCGGACAGGTCATCAAGTGTGGATGAACCTCTTGAAACCAGTGTATAGAACAGCCTGATCTCAAGGTCATTGAGATCAAGAAAGCAGGACAGCAGATCTGAGCATTTTGCCTTGCTTCTGATCAGGGAGGAAAATGAAACCATGTTGTGACATCACATTCAGGTATATCGTTATTGTGGTTAAATGGAAATTTCGAAAAATATTAAATAGTGAAACCAATTCAGAAACACAGCGGTAAAAACCGCATTAAAAATTGAGGTAATTGTATGGCAGAAAGAGACATAGAACAAATAAGGGAAGAGATGTTACACAATATGATGAGTAACGATAATGTATCAGAGGGATCAAAAGCCAAGCCCATGGAGCTGACTGACAGGAATTTCCTGGAAGAAGTCTCCAAAGCTGACCTGATGGTCGTTGACTTCTGGGCTGCCTGGTGCGGACCATGCCAGTTCGTCTCGCCAATAATCGAGGAACTTGCATCAGATTATGCCGGCAAGGTATCATTTGGAAAGCTCAATGTGGACGAGAACCCAATGGTATCGCAGCAGTTCATGATCAGGAGCATACCAACAATCATGTTCTTCAAGAACGGAAAGATGGTAGACGCCCAGATAGGCGCAGTTCCAAAGCCATTCCTCGAGCAGAAAATAGAAAAGCACAGGGCTCAGTAAACCATCACAGGTGAATGAGTTGAGTGCAGAGACATACGACAGCATAGTCATAGGTGCCGCTTCGGCAGGATTGACGGCTGCCCTATATCTTGCAAGACAGGCGGCCTCCACCCTCGTCATATCAAAGGATATCGGAGGCCAGGCACTTCTTACCGACGACATTCAAAACTACCCTGGATTCAACCAGATCAGTGGATTTGAGTTGATGAACAAATTCCAGCAGCAGGCAGCTTCATACGGTGCCAAATTTGTATACGATGAAGTTGTTTCTGTAGAGAAGCTTGAAGATGGGAATTTTTCTGTCAAGACAAGATCACAGGAATACCAATCAATCTCACTTATTCTGGCATTTGGAAAGACACCAAGAAATCTGGATGTACCCGGGGAAGAGGAATTCAGGGGAAGGGGCGTTTCATACTGTGCAGTATGTGACGGCCCACTTTTCAAGAAGCTCCCAATCGCAGTGGTGGGGATTGGGGAGCACGTTCTCCAAGCAGCAGTATATCTGTCAGGTCTTGCTTCGAAACTCTATGTGGTTTACAAGGGTTCCAGAATCAGCGAAGACGATGAGATGTACCAGCAACTGAAGGATAAGCAGAATGTTGAGTTCCTCCTGAACTACAGTGTCGATCGAATAGAAGGGGAAATGGGAGTCAAAACCATACATATTTCTAGTAATTCAAAGGATTCTGTGGAAACGAAGGATCTAGAGGTGGAGGGGCTTTTCATAGAAATGGGATATGTTGCGCGTACTGATTTTGTAAGCAAACTTGTGGAACTAACAAAGAATAAGGAAATTATCACTGATAAGCTTGGCCAAACCTCTCAGGAAGGCGTTTTTGCAGCGGGAGATGTAACCGACATTCCATACAAGCAGGCTGTGATCTCAGCAGGTCAGGGCTCGACAGCGGCACTATCTGCATACAACTATGTCCAGAAAAAACTCGGGCGCACAGCAGTAAAATCAGATTGGAAATCAGTTAAGGCTGAACCAAAACCAGCCAGCTGACCTTTATTTTTTTCGCACTCATACGGCAGCAATCTTTTAATTATAGGGCTAATTCATAAACCTGTTAAATTAGGGTGATTTCTTCTGGAACCGGACGAAAAGGAACATGACGAACTTTCTAGCGAACCATGGGATGGTCCGTCTCCTGAAGAACCTGAAGAAGTGCATTCTGAAACTGAAGAAGAATCCGAACAGCCAATAGGTGCCAACGAACTCCGTATAGTCAGAGGGATAGAGGACTCAATTAAGAACTCCAGGGGTCCAAGAATTCAGGTTGTAAAGAGCCGGGACATAAAGAACGCAGAACACTTCGCTGAGAAAGTTTTCAGGGTCCTGAAGATGCACGGTTTCAAGATTGTGAATCTTTCAGTGGAAGAATTGAGAAAGAATCCCCAGGAAATCACGGCAGGAGAGAACACAATCTTTTCCATAAACGAGGCAACGATCAAGAATTACCTCGGTTCTAACCTTAATACATCTGGTAGGCCAATGCAGTACCTCTTTGATAATTCAATGCTGTCGTACCTGAGAAAACCTGTGCTTATTTCAGTGGTGAGCGATGCTTTTTACGACAAGGTGGGACTGCAGAAGTTTGTACAGTATGAAAATAGCCAGGGTAAAACAAGAGTTGCGAAAAGAGGGGTCGAAAAGAAATCGGGCGTCAACAGGTTCACTCTGTATAGTTTTTACCTGGCAGCAGTATCTTTTGCACTGAGTGGCTTGAACTCCCTGTTCGGCAGTTACCTCCAGTTTCAGGGAACTTACAACTTGTTGGTGGTTCCATTGGCACTTCTTATTCTGTCCCTGTCAGCCATAACGCTGAGGGCATTCAGCCTTGGCCAAGAAGACCACAAATCCCTCGCGCCGGTATCAATCGCTTTAGTCCTTTTTCTTTTTACACTCATACTTGGATTAATCACTACCAGTTATGGCCTGAGCCTTGCCAGGGTTTTTCTCAATACTGTAAATGTAATTTTTAGCCTGAACTCAGACTTAACACTTCTCGCGCTGGCTTATACTGTAATGGCTCTTTCACTCATCAGGTACATCCTCTTTCTTGGGGCTAACTCTGGAGGCAGGGCATATGCACTTTCGGCAGCTGGACTGGTCCTGTTTGTCTTAGTCATACTGATGACAAATTTCCCGGCTGTTACCATATTTGGCCAGACAGTCTTAAGCTTAAACGGTGGAGTTGCACCATATGCAACCCTGAGTGCCTATGGCTTTGGATTCAGCCCGGAAATTCCTATCTTTGGAATATCCAGCTATTTCCAGGTTTCAGGCACTCCACAATACCTTCTTCTGAGAAACTACCTGCTTTTCATTGCAAACATAATCCTGTCCCTGTCATATTTCACTGCAGCCAGAAGGCAGAAGCATATCTCCTCTGAAAAAAATAAGGTTTAAACTAAGTTTGAACAGTGTCAACGCATACACTTATTTTGTTGAACCAATCACCACCAATGCGTACAAGGCCGAATGTTTTTTCCAAAAAAGGTGTTGTTTCATCTTCCAGCCTTCAATCATCACTAGCCGGTGCAAGGATTCTCGAGAACGGCGGAAACGTTGCGGATGCTGCCATCGCCACGTCTGCAGTTCTGTGTGTCACTCAGAATAATCTCTGCGGGCTTGGCGGGGACCTGTTCACAATAATCAGAATTGATGGAAAACCTATTAAGGACATCAACGGGAGCGGTAGGGCTTCCCACAATGCCACAATAGGTTATTTCAAGGGGAAAGGATTGGATAAGCTACCCTTCAGAGGCGAGGACGCAGCATTTACAGTTCCCGGCATCGTGGACGCATGGAAAACAATCAACAAAGAATATGGATCAATGGAGTTCAAGGATCTTCTTGCACCAGCCATAAAGTTGGCAAAAGAAGGTTTTCCTGTAACTCATAAC
>JBJKQJ010000181.1:0-33022 GCA_046705445.1 Thermoplasmataceae archaeon | reverse complement strand
CACCATCATCAGGTTTTCAAACCCTGTCAGATCTTCATCTGTGGTGAGATCCTGTGGAACAACCCCAATAACCTTTCTTACATCCAGAGAATGTTTCTTTATGTCGAAGCCTTTCAGTGTGGCTGTACCAGAGGTTGGAGTAATCCTAGTAGTCAACAGATTTATTGTGGTGCTCTTTCCAGCTCCATTTGGCCCCAATAAACCATAAACTTCCCCTTCCTCAATTTCGATGTTCAAGTCCTCAAGCGCCTTAATCTTACCATTGTAAATCTTGCTCAGATGTTCAGTTTTTATAACAACTGCCATTTTTCCAATTCACTCCATTTTCAGTTTCTGTAATCTTTCAATTATGTCCTTTACCCTTTCTTCATAGTCGTGTAACGTGTATTCCTCTTCTTCCAGATATGATGTATAACCTTCCATTTCAGTGAGGATTCTCTCAATGTCCCATTTTTCATCTTTTCGACCTTTTGGTTCTCCAGGTGTGAGGCCGATTTCTTCCGCCCCAAGCGGAGTCAATTCATACCTGTGGTCCTCAAGTCTCTTGATAAAACCCGCTTTCTCCAGTGCGCTGAGCAGTGGGTATACTGTTCCAGGACTTGGCCTCCACCAGCCCATTGTCTGTTCCTGAGCCTCTGATATTATTTCAGATCCTTTCATTGGTTTTCTGCTGAGAAGCCAGAGGACATAGAACTTCATGCCACCATGTCTCCTGAAGGAACGTGCAAAACTGAAACTTCCCGGGTCAAAATGCTTCCCGAAATCTCCGCCCATTCCAAAGTCTCGGTTAAATCTGTCATCTGACATTCGATATCGAATTAGATATCGGAAACTTGTATTTAAATTAGAAGTATATTAATAAAATACAACAGCAGTAAATGAGAAGGAACAAAAAAAGTCTGGACCGCTTTTTTATAGCGGACACCCCTGAAACAAATTAAAAAATTAAAGGGAGAAATCTCCCAGTAGATCCAGCTTCTTGCTGAATCTCGTTCTTACAACTATGGTGAGAACCACAACTACTGTGATCCATCCAATTGCTCCGTAGATTCCATAAATATAAGGAGCACTCAGGTTGAAGTAAACTGCAACCACAATGGCGAAGATCAGTAGAATGGTGGAAATGGAAGGCACTATCAGGTGTTTGAAGTAATTGATTTTCTTTCCTTCCTTCTTTCTGTAGATATACAGGGAAGTGTTGGTAAGGATGTGTATCAGGTAAGACACCGGGCTTTCAAGAATGAGAAGGAATAAAGCGGCGTCTGTAAGTGCAGTTATGGGTTGCCCAGGATATAAACCCTGAAATACCAGCCCTGTAACAACAACCACTACCGCAGCCACTATTGCCACGACAAGAACAGCGGTTGTTGGAACTCCTGTTCTGGAGTGTGTTGTAGAAACCTTGTCTGGTATGACTTTCTCCCTCGACAAAGAGAAGAGAACTCTGCTGGCATTGGTTCCCAGAGATACTGTAGCCGTAAAATACGAGTTGGCAACAATTATGATCATTATTCCCAGGAGCAGAGGGCTGAGGGCACCGAAACTGTTGCTGTAAATATTCAGCACAGGATAAGGGACGTTTACACCAAAATTGGCCATATTGGTTGAACCCCAAGCTATAACCTGCGCATACGATGATAGAATTATTGTTACTCCGAGAATGATAATTGTTGTGACTATTGCCAGAGGGACGTTTCTTTTCGGGTTAGATGTTTCCTCTGCAACTGGCAAGGCTCCGCCTATTCCCACAAATGTGCCGATGGCGTAAACCATCATTGTGCTGACCAGGAGAGGATTATTGCCTACAGGTGCTGAAGTGAAGGGTTTTATAGAAAGGGAATTGTGGAAAATAACAATCAGTGCAATTGAGGTCCCAATAAAGAATGCAATTTCGATAATTATGGTGTAAAGGACGTACCTGAGGGAGGGCCTGATGCCTGAGTAGATAAGGCCAGAAACAAATGCGATGAAAACCAGGACAATAGGTATCCACAGATACGTAGCATCTGGAACGTTTATCCCAACCGACGGCAGAACCCCGTATATGAAGCCGATAAAACCGAGGATTCCAAATCCGGTAAAACTCAGAAGCTGATAAGAGACATAAGATATTGCAGTGAGAAACCCTGCGGAGCTTCCGAGACCCCTTGACACGAAAGTATAATATCCGCCAGAACTGGAAAGCTCTCTTGAGAATTCATACATTGAAAAACTCATGAGGCCGTATACCACCAGTGAAAGGAGAAGTATTAGTGGTATTGCAAATGCGCCGTTGGGATAAGTACCTCCAAAAGTGTAAAACATCAATGCAGCCGTTGTTGTAACATATAGAACTATGGTACCACCGGGTGCATTTAGAGCGACAGCCTGAGAAACAGCGTGTCTCAGACCAAGCTGATCCTTTTTCAAGTGCTTTAAACCAGAACTTGTTTCTTGCACTTTTGTCCAGATGTACCCTCTATATTTGAACCTATCTTGCATATTTGTCAATAAATTTGCCAAGTTTCCCAGACGAAATTTTAGTCTTCACACTGTGATTTGAGGGTTCATTGTGATTTGGTAAACAGATGTATTTTCCTTCTGCAGCGGGAAAAACCTTAACTAATGAGATGACATTAAAACCCAATGGCGCTGGTCACAGACGATTACGGCAGAACTGTAAAAAGCATGAGGATACAGGTAAACACCACATGCAACTTTGGATGCTTCTTCTGTCATATGGAAGGCACTGGCGTTCATTCTGAGTCACTGTCGGCCGAAGAGATTGAAAGGGTAGTCAAAGTTGCCAGCAAGTGGGGTGTGAATAAAGTCAAGTTCACTGGAGGGGAGCCTACCCTCAGGAACGATATTCTTGATATCGTCAGAAGAACCAGGAAACACATTTCCGGAAACATTTCAATGACTACAAATGGCATCATGCTGCCAAAGATAGCCAAGGATCTGAAAGAAGCTGGACTTGACAGGATAAACATTTCACTTCATTCAATTGAGCGTGAAAAATTCCAGTTCATAACTGGCGTAGATGCCATTGAGCAGGTCATCAAAGGGATTAGGGCAGCACATGAAGCTGGATTTGCCCCAATAAAAGTTAATTTTGTTGTTCTCAAGGACCTCAATGTTGATCAAATTCCGCTTATGATGAGGCTTTCAGCCGAGGAGAATGTAATACTTCAACTCATAGAATATGAAACCACTAGGGAAATGGAGCATTCAGAAGATTTCCTGAAATACCACATTCCTCTGGAAGGCATCGAAAAAGCGGTCGCAGATAGAGCCTTCAAGGTTGAATACAATGAACTTCACAGAAGGCCGAGATACCACATTGAATATGAGGGGAAAACAGCTATTGTAGAGTTTGTCAAGCCTATGAGGAATGCGGAGTTCTGCAATAACTGCACAAGGATACGGCTTACGTCCACGGGACTTCTCAAGCCCTGCCTCATGAGGAATGACAACCTTACAAATCTCATAACAGCCATCAGGAAGGACGAACCTGAAGAGAAAATTGACGACATCTTTGTTCACGCAGCTAAAGCCAGAGAACCGTACTGGAAAAAGGAGGACGAGATTGAAGGTAACAGTGAAGTATTTTGGGTCAGTGAAGGATGAAGCCGGAACCGAACTAGAATTTATTGAAGTGGCCCAAGGTTCTACCGTATCAGATATCATTTCAGCAGTGAAAGATAAACATACTGACCTTAAGACTAGAAAGGGACAGATTATTTTTGCACTTAACCAGAACTATTCAAGTCATAGCACTGTTGTTAAGGATGGAGATGAGATTGCTCTGTTCCCGGTTGTAAGCGGTGGTTAAATTTACTCAGAATTCTATTCTTTCGGGATGCGTGTATACATTAAACCTCTTGCCGCGAACAAAACATACAAGTGTCATATTCATTGAATCAGCCGTGTCGACGGCGAGGCTCGAAGGTGCAGAAACAGAGCTCACCACGGGTATTCCCGCCATTGCTGCTTTCTGAAGTATTTCAAATCCAGCTCGTCCGCTAACCTGCAAAATTAGATCTTCCCCGAACAGCAGATCGTTCAGGAACATATACCCCACGACCTTATCCACAGCATTGTGTCTTCCTATGTCTTCTGCTACAAATATTGGGTTTCCGTTTTTCCTGAATAGCCCTGCAGCATGAATTCCACCCGTCTCTGAAAATATTGCCTGAAGTTTTCTCATTTTTTCCGGCAGTTGAAGAATAACTTCACTGCTGACTTTAATTGATGATTTTACAAGTCTGCCAGATTTTATGAAGATATCATTTATGTTACTTTTTCCGCATACACCGCAGCTTGAATTAACTGCAAAATTCCTGGTATATTCGGCATTATTGAATTTCACATCTGCGCTTACCTTTAAAATAATTACATTATCAATTGCAGTTCCATCTTCATCTATGTTTTCAACAGATATCAGTTGGGATTTCTCCCTGATTATACCTTCTGAGTAAAGAAAGCCCAGTGCAAGATAGTTGTCCATTACAGGAGTCCGCATAATGATTGAAACTGTGGACTCACTGCCTGAAGGCCCCCTTAGTTTAATTTCAAGAGGTTCTTCCGCAGTGACCATATCCTTGGCTTCTTCTCGGTCACTATCTGTAGAATATTTCAGCGTATTGAAAAAAATAAAGGGTTGCTTGTTGGCACCCTTCAAGTTCATTCCTTTCGTTTGTTTGGACGTGTGAACCCCTTAGCCACTTCAAAGAGTACCCTGAATCCTACAGCCACATCCGGGTCCTTCATGTTGCTCCTTAGTGCCATGAGTCCCATGGAACCCTGATTCTTCAGTTTCGGGGAACTGTCCACCGCATTTGCCAGGTTGAGCATGAAATTGCGAACCACTTCAGGATCGATGTTGGAAAGCAAGGTGTAAATGGTCATAAGATTCCTGACAAACCTGACATTCTTTGGCTTGGCAAGCTCTTCGGAAATCTCCCCCATGGAGTCTCCTTTGTTCTCGAATAGAGCCATTAAAAGTGTAAATATCCCACTATCACTGGCAGATTTAAGGAGATCAAGCATGGAGCCGATTTCTTCGGCGTGTTCTGAGAGCATTTTGAATACTTCCTGCTCCCCATTTACTGCTGCCTCCTCTTTTGTCATCTTTTCTATTTCTTCAATTAATTTTGCCATTTACTCACTCCGTTGTAAGTTTCATGTAGTCCTTTCTGGCCCACTTTTCTTCAACCAGTACTCCCTTCTGTGGTTTTGGATGCCCGTACCTCGGGTTTGTTTTGGGTAATGGAGACGCCTCTCTTGGCTGCCCAAGCTTTTGCATCTTTACGGAGAGTTCCTTGTAAGCCGGTGTGTGTGCCGTTGGATCCATGACTCTTCCTGTAAGGTTGTTAACTGCCTCATCACCAATTGCATTCATCGGAAGGTACATTTCTTTGCCAGTTACTCTGTCAGTTACCAGTGCCCTTACCTTTACGGCACCGAATTTCGACTCTAGCCTTACAACGTCACCGGATTCTATATCTCTTTCCTTGGCAAGTTCCGGGGATATTTCAACGAACGTGCTGGGGACCTTTGCCTTGATTCCAACTGTCTTGTATGTTTCATTCCCCTCGTGGAAGTGTTCAAGGAGCCTTCCATTGTTTAAGTGAAGATCAAATTCCTTGTCAGTTGTCAATGGAGGGGTGAATTCTAATGGGTAGAATCTTGCTTTCTTGTCTGGGAACTTAAAGCCCTTTTCATAAAGGAACGGTGAATCGGTTCCATCAGGTTCCACAGGCCACTGAAGGCTGTTGAATCCTTCAAGTTTATCATATGAAACGCCAGCGACCAGAGGTGTCAGGCTTGCAGCTTCATCCATAATCTCCGATGGATGGCTGTAATTCCAGTTTACACCCATTTTCCTTGCTATTATCTGAAGCACTTCCCAGTCTGACTTGGTTCCCTCAAGTGGCTCCATTACTTTGTAGATTCTCTGGATTCTTCTTTCTGTGTTGGTGAATGTGCCATCCTTTTCCAGACTTGTGCTTACAGGTAGGATTACATCAGCGTATTTCGCCGTCTCCGAAAAGAAAACTTCCTGAACTACTAGGAAGTCCAGCTTTTCAAGCATTGACCTAATGTAATTGGAATTGGAGCCGGTTTCTACGATTTCTTCTCCAACAATATACATTGCCTTGATCTTTCCGTCATCAATTGCTTCGAGGCAGGTGTTATTGTCCACACCGGGTGTAGCTGGCATCTTGCAGTTCCATGCATCCTCGAATTTCTTTCTGATGGCATCATCTTTGACGCTCTGGTAACCAGGGAAGAATGCATTCATTCCTCCAAAATCGCTTGTTCCCTGAACGTTGTTGTGTCCCCTCAGTGGGTATGCTCCTGTACCCCTCCTTCCATAGTTTCCGGTGACAAGCAATAGGTTTGATATTGCCGTGGAGGTATCGCTTCCCATCTGGTGCTGAGTGACTCCCATGGCCCAGAGAATGCATACCCTCTTGGACTGGTGAATGGTTTCAGCCAGTTTTATAAGAGTTTCCTTGCTCAGACCAGTCTTTTCAGAGGCAAACTCCAGTGTGAATGGTTCCAGGCTCTTCTTGTATTCATCAAAGCCGTTGACCTTTTCAGCTATGAAATCTTCAGCTTCCCAGCCCTGATCTATGATGTACTTAGAAACCGCACTGAGCCATACCAGGTCAGTGCCCGGCTTAGGATGAATGAACATGTCAGCCCTCTCTGCCATCTCATGTTTTCTGATATCTGCAACAATAAGCTTCTGGCCATTGAGCTTGTGTGCCCTCTTGACTCTCGTTGCAAGAACCGGGTGAGACTCAGCAGTGTTAGTTCCCACCGCTATCACAAGATCTGCGTGATAAATATCGTAGATGGATCCTGCATCTCCACCGTAACCCACTGTTCTCCAGAGGCCGGTGGTAGCAGGTGCCTGACAGAATCTTGAGCTGTTGTCCACATTATGGGTTCCGAAAATCTGCCTCGCCATCTTCTGCACGAGATAAGCTTCTTCATTTGTTGCCTTGGACGAGGCCACAAAATTGATTGCATCACCACCCTGTTTATCCTTGATGTCTTTAAGCCTCTTAACAACCAGATCAATGGCTTCATCCCATGTTGCCTCTCTGAACTTCTTTCCGTCCCTTATGAGAGGTTTTGTCAGTCTTTCAGGGCTGTTTGAGAATTCCCATCCGAATTTCCCCTTTATGCAGGTGGAAATCCCATTGGCAGGAGATTCCGGCATAGGCTGAACTTTCAGGATCTCTCTTCCCTTGGTCCACATTTCGAAAGAACATCCAACACCACAATAGGTACATACGGTCTTAGTCTTCTTTATCTGAGTGTTTCTCAATTTAGACTCAACATTGCTGATGAGCATGACTGGAGACATCGTCACTTCAGGTTCGAAAGACTTTGTAAAGTCAATCATCTGTCTCTTGGATTTCATGTTAAGCCCTGTTATGAATCCAGCCTGCCCCAGCATGCTCTTTTCCATGAGGGCGTTAACAGGACATACCGTGACGCAATGCCCACAAGACACACATGAAGAATCGTTGATAGGGACATCGTTATCCCAGATTACTCTGGGCTTTTCCCGATTCCAGTCGATACTGAGCGTCTCGTTTACCTGAACATCCTGGCAGGCTTCCACGCATCTTCCACATAATATGCACTGGTTCGGATCGTACCTGTAAAAAGGGTTTGAATCGTCAACTGGGTATGGTTTTGGTTCGAAGGGATACTTCTGTTCATCAATGTCCAGGGAGTGAACTGTGTTGTGCAGCGAGCAATCTCCATTATTGTTCTCACAGACCGTACAATAAAGCTCATGATTCTGTAACAACCTCTGAGTGGCTTCTTTCTGGAGTTCCTTTACTTTCTTGGACGAGTAGTCCACCTGCGCCCCATCTTTGAGCTGAGTTGAACAGGATCTAACAAGTTTTCCATCCACTTCAACTATACAGGTATCACAGGTCTGTATGGATCCAAGATTGGGTTGATAACATACGTGTGGCACATCCACACCATCTGCCATCAGAGCCTGCAATACAGTTTGACCTTCAAGTGCCTTATGTTCTTTTCCTTGTGTATTATAACTGATTTTTTCTCCATTCAAGTAGTTTCATCCCCTATTTTCAGGCTTAAATGTGTGCTATGGATCAGGAAACTCAGCTTATTATTCCCTTCACAAACAATAAGCACTCTTTCTATATAACCATTACAAATTAGATATATTATAAAATGTGGTCTACAACAGATACACAATTCTCGAAGTATATTTATGATGTTATTCAGCGCGAAGCATTTATGAACTGCATACAACTTGCTTTTTTTACATGTCGATAGAGATCACAGAATCCCCCATTGATGTTTACAGCCTCATAGAACGAACCAGGAACAATAATGCAGGGGCCCTTGTGACCTTCCAGGGCACAGTAAGAAGAATGACTGGCGATCTGGAGGTAGAATCATTGACTTATGAAAGCTACAGGGAGATGGCCATCAAAACTATTAATGAGATTCTCCAGGAAGCACTCCATAAATATGATGTGATTGAAATTAATGTTGTACACAGGCTCGGCAATGTAAAACTGAAAGAAGATTCTGTAGCCATATGCTGTTCGGCACCTCACCGTAAAGAAGCTTTTAGGGCGTGCGAATTTGTAATAGATGAAATTAAAACCAGAGTTCCAATCTGGAAAAAAGATGTTACGCCTGAAGGCAGTGAAAAATGGAGAGATTAGTTTTTCCCAAATACTGCCAGTTTTTGGAGTACAAAGTATTCTAGATTATATCAAATTGATATATTTTATATACAATTAGTATATTAAAAAGTAAATTGCATCTAAACTCCCCATAGCAGCCATTCCTGCGCATAGGAGTTGCAAATTTTTTAGTCCTACACGACTTTTCTGAGCAGGCGATAAAAAAGTCTTATATATAGCTTACCACATTATATTTAGGTTTAAAATGGCAGTAGCTGCACTAGCTCCAGTTGCTTTAGGCTTTATGGGACTCGGCACGGGTTATTTGATTTATGGCCCGTGGGAGATTCTAGGTAAGCCAGAAAAGTCACCAGAACTGAACAAGTCTTTGGGTCAGTGGGGTATTTGGATGCCGGGATTCCTCCAGTTTCTTACTGGAACGTATCTTTGGCTTGGATTGACAATATTCCCCAGTGCCTTCGGACCAACAAGTGGCGGATTTTCGCCTCTTTATATGGCTGCGCTCGCTTTCACCGCATATGGTGTACACTGGTTTGCCCTCGGGTATAACAGGTATAAGGGCGCAGACATGCGAATTGACGGGTACATGGCGTTCGCATTCCTATGGATTTCCATAGTGGGTGCCATAGTGTTCTTGCACAATGGAACGGACACCCCAGTAGGAATACTGTTTGTACTGCTTGCATTCGTTTACATATCAGACATACCGGCAAGCTTGACGGAGAAGAGAAGCTGGGTCAGAATCAAAGGATTCTGGCACGTGATAACCGGTATATGGCTTATGTATCTTATGTTCGCAGCAGTCGCCAACCTCGCAATGGGAATTGGACTTTGGGTTTAATCCCAAAAATTTTTTTTTATTTTTCTTTGTTTTCCTTTGTAATCCTTTTCAGAATCTCTTTGGCTTTTTCATAATCTTCTTCCGTGTTTACGTTGTAAAAGGCATATTTGCTGAACCTTTCGGATTGAATAAATACGGTTTCTCTCGAAATCAAGGCGTCCCTGAGGTTCCTTGTTATATTTCCCTGTCCTGCATATATGCTGAACATGGGTTCAATTCTGCCGTCTTTATGGATGGGTACCACTGATGTTCCTGAGAATGACTCTTTCAAAATATGGAGGTCGTTCTTTGAGATAAATACCATGTCGCCTCCTATGAGGGCAAAGGACCCATATTTCTTCCTCAACCTGTATACCAGTTCCATTATGTTTTCAGAGTCATCTCTGACATAAGGAACCGGAAGTTCAATTTTTGAATACACCAACGTTTCAAAGACTTCTGACACCTTATCGTATACACCTTCTATTATTGTCCTGCCATTAAATTGGAGAAGGTGCTTGAGTGGAAGCCTCTGCGACAGTTTAACTGGTATGATTGCAATCATTCTCAATACTGAAATACAAAATGGACCTTAATTTGTTACCCCTATGAACAATATCTTTATCTTTTATCAACATAAACAGGTATTATGATTAATATCTCAGACAAATCCATCGTAAGAAGATTTGCCAAAGCTTCCGGGAAGATCACCCTTAAGCCTGAGACTGTCAATGCCATTAAGGAAGGCTCTGTGAAGAAAGGAGATGTGTTTACTTCTGCAAAGATAGCTGGCATTCAGGGTGCCAAGGAAGCCTGGAGCAGAATGCCGTACTGTCACCAGATTCCTCTGGAAAGCGTAGATTTTGATATGGAGATTAGGGGAAATGAGGTAACAGTCGGTTGCGGGGTCCTCGCCAACTGGAAAACTGGAGTGGAAATGGATGCGTTGAGCTGCGTATCTTCTGCCCTACTTACAATATGGGATATGGTAAAGTACATTGAAAAGGATGAAACCGGGAATTATCCTGTGACTGTGATTCACGATATAAAAGTGGAAACCAAGGAGAAGGGCCATGCATGAACATAGGATTGAGAACTTCAAGGCAAAATTCGGTGTTCTAGTCTGCAGCTCAACTAGGGACGTTAAATCAGATGAGGCAGGATCAAAGATAATATCGCTCCTGAAGGAAAATGGGCACCAAGTTTCGAGATATGAGGTGGTGAAGGACAATGCTGACGATATCAGAAGAAATGTGGTGGAATTCCTTGGGGATTCTGACGCCGTCATAATTTCCGGCGGCACTGGTATTACAAAACACGATGTTACAATTGAAACGGTATCCGGTCTTGCGGAATATGAAATGAAAGGATTCGGCCATGTCTTCGCATTGCTCTCTTTCCAGGAAATAGGAGCATCTGCATCTCTGTCGAGGGCATCTGCTTTCGTTGTTTTGAGGAAACCGGTCTTTTGCCTTCCCGGATCGCCTAAAGGGGCAGAATTGGGAGTCAAGGAAATCATATTGAAAGAAATTGATCACATACATCATGAACTGAACAGGTAGGTGCTTCTCTGGAAAGAATAAGAAGGAAAATGGGGAGATTTATCGAACTGATTCCCTACTCAGAAGCAGTTGCTAGAATACAATCAACCCTATGGAAGCCATTGGGAACTGAATATATCGAGTCTGGGACTGCTTCGGGAAGAATAGTCTCTTCCCGAGTGGAAGCAAAAGAGGATGTCCCCGGCTGGAACAGAAGCCTGGTTGACGGATATGCTGTTCGTTCCAGAGACTGTTCTATGGCCTCAGAAACCAATCCCGTCAAATTCAGCCTTAATGGTACAATTGAAGCAGGTTCATCCACGTACACAGAATTTCTGGAACAACACTGCACAGAAATTTACACTGGTGGGATACTGCCTTCCGACTATGACGCAGTAGTGATGGCGGAAGACGCAGATATTTCTGGGGATAAGATTAGTATTTTCAAGCCTGTGAAGCTATGGGAGAATATAGAGAAAAAAGGCGACGATATCAGAGCTAAGTCCATTTTGATCAGTAGGGCTGAAAGGGTGCGTCCTTGGCATATATCCGCATTGTTGAGTTCAGGCGTTAACCGTATAGAAGTTTACAAAAAACTGAAAGTGGGCATTATTTCCACCGGCAATGAGCTTTTTGAGGGTACACAGGGATTTATTCCCAATACCACACAAAGAATCTATACAAACTACCTTAACAGGCCTTTTCTCAGCGCGCAGGACGCCGGAATGTCTCATGACAAGGTTGATGAGATACGTGACCTGGTGAAGAGAGCCCTCGGGGAATATGATTGCGTCATTGTAACAGGAGGCACCAGCCTTGGAGGAAAGGATGAAGTTCCGGAAGCAATGGATGGTGTTGGAAATGTAATTTTTGCAGGATCCATGTTGAGGCCCGGGAGAACGCTTACTCTGTATGAGGTTGAAGGTAAGCCTGTTTTCTCGGTATCAGGCATACCGGTGCCTTCACTTCTTTCCTTCGATGTATATTTTGAAGAGTACCTGAAAAAAGTGACAGGAATAGAAGAATACCGACAGTGTGTAACTGGCAAACTCAAATCGCCACTAACAAACCGGGCGGGCTATACAACTGTTTTCAGAGTGAAATATACCGCAACCCAAGAGAATGGTGCTGTGGAAATTGTAAAAACAAAAGGGACGGGATCTCTGGGGTCCATTTTGAATTCAACCGGTACTCTTTTGGTACCAGATAACGTGGAAGGGTATCCGGCAGAAAGCGCAGTCGTGGTAAAGCTATTTGGTGACGTTATATGAAGTCAGTTTACAAGAAATTGGTTAGTTTTCAGCAGGCTGTTGAATTGGCCAAGGCCTCTATAGAAAAGATAAGTGAAACTGAGGAAGCAGATTTGAAGGAGTCTCTGGGCAGAATTCTTGCCACAAACGTTTATGCTCCCAGGAATAACCCGCCTTTTAACCGGGCCACAATGGATGGTTATGCTGTTCGCTCCAATATGGTTGAAAATGCCTCAACTGATTCTCCTGCAAGTCTCAAGATCTCGGGGGAATCTTATATCGGCGATGCCAGAAAAACCATGGTCGGAGAAGGAAACTGTTTCAAGATTTCCACTGGCGCAATCGTCCCTGCAGGGTCAGATGCGGTGGTGAAGGTAGAATCTACGCAGGAAAAGGATGGGTTCGTGGAAGTTTACGAATCTGTTGGCCCAGGTGAAAACATTGCTGAAAGCGGCAGCGATATTGCGGAATCAGAGCTTCTTCTTGCGGCTGGGAAAGAACTTGAAACACATGATATTGCTGTGCTCGCATCCCTTGGAATATCTAAAGTGCCTGTTACACGAAAGCTCAGAGTGAAAGTCATTTCGACGGGTAATGAGCTCATCAGCTACAACGAACCATATTCAGAAGGTAAAATTAATGATGCAAATGGAGTGGTTGTTTCATCTGAGCTCAGTTCATTCAACTGTGTGAACGCTTCCTATCTGGGAATCGTCAGGGATGACTATGACAAGATTAAGAAGGCAATAATACAATCAATGGAGGAAAGCGATGTTGTCATCCTCTCAGGAGGAAGTTCAGCGGGAGAGTCTGACCTGGTTTACAGGATCATAGAAGAATTTGATCCAGGCATGATATTCCATGGGGTTCTTGTAAAACCTGGCCTGCCAACTGTTCTCGGGAAAAGCGGAACTAAAATTATCATTGGTCTCCCTGGTTTACCTGTCTCAGCATTGATGATATTCAGGTCCATTTTCCTGATTCCCTTGCTAAGTGCGGCCGGCTCCCATAGAATCCCATCCAGAAAAACTGGAAGCCTCGGGGTGAACCTTAGGCTTGAAATGGGGAAGCAGAACCTGATACCTGTATCGGTCTCAAACAGAGAAGGTTTGAGGATTTACCCAGTTACTGGCCTTTCCGGCTCTATCACTAGATTCGCATCCACCTCTGGATTTCTTTCAATTTCAGGGAACACAAAATTTCTTGAATCGGGAAAACAGATAGACGCCATACTCTGGAACAATGAGATCAGCCAGGGGGATATTGTGATATCTGGAATGCTTCTTGAAGGCATTTCTGATGAACTACGGATGGAGGAGGAGAAATGGGAATACAGGAGGATGCTTCCAAGAGATTGTATATTGTCACTCTCCAATGGTGATTCAGATATTGGTTCATTTATTGCTGCAGACGATGTAGATCTTGGTCTCTACATAAAGGACCAGTCTGATTCTTTTAAGCACCTGCTTTATCTTGGCAGAAAAACAGAACTGGTATTATGCTCTAGAAGTCCTAATGAAAATTCGGGGAATGCCGTTCATGATATTAAATCAGGAAAGTCCCTGGCAGGCCCATCTGTGAGGCTTCTGAAAAATATCGTTTACGCTGGCGGAGCTCTGAATGAAATAAACGAAGTCGTCGGTCACATACTCACATTTTACGAGGCGGTTGGTTTAGAAGGATCTGCAGAATTGGTAAAGAAGGGAAAGGCAGAATTCGGCATCACTACTCTGGAGATTGCGAATAAATATGGCCTTAAAACCCAACACATATGTAACTTGAATGCGGTTTACATCATCCCGGAGAAAAAGCTAGAAATTGTTCAAAAAATAATTAACCGTGAAGGATTCAAAAGATACTGATTTTTTCCCGGGAATTATTTCTGCACAGTTCGTGGTGATTTATTGCCATCCTCTCTTTTCTGGTCATCGTTAAGCTTTTCCACTAGCCTTTCCGTTTCCCGGACTTCGTCTACATAATAGTCAGCATAAGATGAGAATTTTACATTCCCATGGCCTATATACACTGAGACTGACCCGATCTCCCTCGCTGGTATGAGATCAGTTTCTGCATCACCCACAAACATCGCATTCTGCGGATCAACCTTCAATTGTTTCAGTATCTTGATATAGGGCTCAGGATCGGGTTTTCCGAGTTCCACATCATCTATTGTCACTACGGGTTTGAATGGCAGGTTAAGAATATCCATTAACGCCTTTCTTGAAGAAGTCACTACACCAGTTCTGATCCCACTTTTTTCAAGTCTCCTGAAAGTGTCCTCAACATCACCGTATAATTCCAGTTTTTCCAGATGTGCTCTGAAGTATTTCTCTTCCTCCATTTCAATTTCAAAAGCCTTGGGAGAGAATTTCCCAGCAAGATCCGGGCCGGGCAATCCGATAAGAGGATTAATCTGTTCATCAGTAAGTTCAACTCCATGTGCGTGGAATGCGTGTTTCCAAGCTTCCACTCTCAACATCTTGGAATTCATGATTGTTCCGTCAAGGTCAAAAATAACTGCTTTAATCATTGAGTTTCCTTCACAATTTACTGCAAGTTATGCAGTCTTCTTTGCGTTTTATATGTATTGTTTCGTAGATATGATTCCATGGATCAACAAAGATCAGATCGCCACTTTCTTCCTTGCCGGTCAGAATTCTCAAAGCCGCTGTCCAGGCTATTGAGGAGGCAATTATGGGCGAGGATGCCAGAACACCGGTTTCCTCACAGCTCATAGTATAATTGGCATTTTCATCAACAAAACAGTCAAGACAGGATGTCTTTCCCGGAATAACAGATTTAACCTGTGCAACGGTTCCAATAGAAGAGATGAATACCCAGGGAATCCTATTTTTCACGCAGTGTCTGTTTATAATCCTGCGTGTCTCCATGTTATCAGTTCCATCTATCACAATGTGGCATCCTTTGAGCAACTCCTCCGCATTTTCTTCTGTGAGAAACATGTCTACTGGCTCAATACTGCATGAACTGTTAATGGAAGAGAGCCTGTCCATCGCGGCCTTGACTTTCTTTTCTCCCGTCTGTCCCTCAGAGTATAGCACCTGCCTATGGAGATTGCTAATATCAACAGTATCCCCGTCGATTATCCTAAGCTTACCCACACCTGCCCTGACAAATAGATCTGTCACTGGAGAGCCTGTTGCTCCGATGCCTACAACACAAATTGCAGATTTGCTCAGCTCTTCGTAACCATTTACAGAAATCTCCTTCAGGGCTATTTCACGGGAATACCTCAGGTTGAACATTGAATCACTCAGTTATGAACCTATAGGAAACTATATCATTTATATTTGTAAATTATTCTAAGTTATGATGGCCGCGGTACTTAGGGAACTAAAAAAGCCGCTTGTTACGGAAGATGTTGGAATACCTGAGATCTCTGGAAATGAATTGCTGATAAGGCAGAGGCTTACTGGCATCTGCTACAGAGACATTCTCACACAGGACGGTTTCTTCCCCAGGGTAAATTTGCCTATAATTCCGGGGCATGAGATTTCCGGTATTGTCGAGGCAGTCGGAAATGAAGTAACTGATTTTAAACCTGGAGACCGAGTTTCAAGCCTTATATATACACCCTGCGGGCAGTGCGAATTCTGCATTTCCGGAAGGGAAAATATTTGCCCCTACAAGAAAACTTTTGGAGAGGCCAAAAACGGAGGTTATTCAAGTTATGTGAAGGTTACCCAAAATTCCTTGGTCAAGGTTCCTGATGGAGTCGGGGAAGCGGAAGCCTCAATTGCGGCCTGTGTCACAGGCATGCTCTACAATGCAATCAAGCGAGTCGGAAACCTCGTTGAGGGTGAAAAGATCCTTATTTCTGGTGCAGGCGGTGGAGTTGGAACTCACGCTGTCCAGCTTTCCAAGGCCCTCGGAGCTTATGTTATCGCTAAGACCTCATCTTCCTGGAAGGCTGAAAAGCTATATTCTCTCGGAGCAGACCTAGTGCTTACTTCAGACAACTTTGACAAAGAACTGAAAGAGCAGACTGGAGATGGTGTGCATCTTGCGCTTGAAAGCGTAGGACTTCCTACATTCGAAAAAACATTGAGAAGCTTGAGACCTGGAGGGAGAATGGTAGTGGTTGGAAACGTTGACCCCACACCTGTACCGTTCCCTCTGGGCCTTGCAATTCTCAAAGGTAACTCTGTGACTGGAAGCATAAGCTCAACTAAGGAAGACATGAAAGCTGCTCTAGACCTCAGCGCCAGTGGAAAAATTAAGGCAGTTGTTCACAGGACAATCCATCTTGAAAATGTGAACGAAGCATTCTCTGAAATGAAAAGCAAGATGTCAATGGGCAGAATTATGATAGAAGTCTGACCTGCGATGTCACTTTATTCCACAAATTCACCCATACAGAAGTGTGACTTGTGCGTGCTTGAAAATTATTTATTGAAAAGGTTTTTATAAACCTCGAAATTCGACAAAAAGGTAGCTACTATGCAGGAACTTATTTGCAACATTGAATTTGACACTGAAGATGACCAGTTTGTGGCAAAACTCAGAACGGAAATGGGCGGGCTCAGAGAATACACTGGAGTTACTTTTGAGGAAGTTCTAAACCTTGTTATGATAGAGCTTCAGGAAGAGTTTGCCTGATCGGTGTCCAATGACACCATTGTACCAAAAAATTTTATTTTAGTTGTGTGAATACTTTTTCATTGAAACGCATTCTGGCATTATTGCTGATAGGGGTATTAATCGCTTTGCCGATAGCCTCTGCAGATGATTCGGGCACACCGGGGCATAACCCTGAAAACGATCTCCGGTTTACGCACTTTCCACAAGTATATGTGACTGTTACAAAGAATGCCAGCTTCAATGTTTCTTATGTGGGTCTTGTGCTACTGACGGGGACCGGAGTTTATTTCTCATACTTCCCGGCCCAGAAGTGGGTGGTTACAAGGGCCTCCAACAATAGCATGAATTATGATTCCAGTGTGATATTCAACCACCTTGATACGCAGCATGTGGGACTTATTCAGAAGCAATTCAACATAACCAACCTTAACCAGCAGACCAACGGTAGTGAAGGAGATGTACCTGAAATGGAGAACTTGCAGGCCAATGTGTCGGTTTCTATGAACAAGGTTTACATTGAAAGCCCTCTGAATGGGACCAACAATTCTACAAATCTTACAGGATTCAAGCTATCGTTTTCCATCAGCTCGAACCAGATAACTGGTCCTGGAGACTTGCTTTTGATCCAGCAGCTTGGCGCCAAGATAAACAATGGTTTCGAGAGATATCATAAACTTGCTCAGATTTCACAAAACCTTTCCAAGCTTAACACTTCAGCAATAGGTGTCACAAGCACTAACTACGACGCTTATTTCTGGTGGGATCCTTCCTACACACTGAATGGCCACCCGGCTAATCTCACAGCCTCTAGGAGTATTGTGGGAAACACTGACACACTTATCTTCAAATTCCAGTTCCAGAATGGCCTGAGTTCAATCATAGAAGACCCGTACTTTTCAATCCCTCAGATAAACCTGTTCAATAACCCAATTCTCCAGAAGGACATCCAGAACGCCACAGAATTCATAATTCTGCACATAGAGCTTTTTACTGCCGGAATTGTCACTGGAGCAGCATTAATAGGGTTCACATACGCATCATACAGAAGAAGACGCTTTTAATTAATTAATCCAACAGTGACAGTATATTTGAACTCATTGAATCCAGGAAACTCTCCCTGAATCTTCTGAGGACTTTCTTTACTTTCTCCGGATCATTTAGGAAAACTATGTTTTCACCGCCATCTGACTGCAGATGAAGGATACCCTGTTGGATCATGTCGTCTATTAATGCTTTGACCTTTTCCTTCCTAGACTTTCGCCCGTTCAGAAAGTTGTCAACAGCAGAATATTCGTTTTCCATCAGGTAAAAAAGTATATCCTTGGATATGCTGTTTCTAAGGTAATAGAGCAGTTTTCTTTCATTAAAACCAGTATCTTCAATCAGAAAATACCTTTTGAGCTTCCCGTCCTTCTTGATGGAAATCTTTTCCATCCTCTCCAACTGGTAAAGGTGGTACTCTAGTTGGCCGATGGCTGCACCTGAACGACGCTGAATCTCCCTGAAATGGATCCCCGGGTTTTCCGAGATGACTCTTTCTATCTCATTTCTGAGAGATTCGCGCTCCGTCAAGACCTAATTACCTCGCACTACCCCGTAGTAAAACAGAACCAGTATTACGATATTTGATATAAGCAGCAGAGAGGTGCTCGTCAGGGGCAAGGTAAACAACCCAAGCCCTACTGTCAGAACAGCAAGCCCGTCGAACAGGAGAACTATGAAAACCACAGTCAGATATGCGAACATTCTGATGGAGGATCTCCTGTAGGCCCTGATATTCACTGCCAGTAGAAATATGGCAAGGACCACCGAAAGCCCTGAAATGTAAAAGTCTATACTTTCCATTGAGGAATGAATTTAAAGTGGTTATAAAATTTCTGCGCAGGAAAATATCAAATGACAGAATTTTCATGTAAATGATACTGCGTATCCGAACTCATTCATTTCCTTCCTCATTTTATCCCTGTAGTTCCTGTCGCCAATCACTTTGGATACTTTTAGAGTTTTAAGGTTCTTTTTAGCGGAGAAACCAGCCACAATTGCACCGTTCTTAACAAACACATAGAGGTTAGTGGATCCTAGCTGACGTTTTATGTAATCCTGGAAATAAAGAAGAATCAGATCCTTGGGGATCAGAACTCTTGACTCTTTTCCTTTGTACTTCAATGCCTGAGGATTTATGTAAAGCAGTCTTTGCACACCGGGGATTATTCCCTTTACGGCCTTATTGGATTTGACAAGCACTTCCATTATGTTGTAGAAATCTTTGTCCATTGGCTTTCCTGTCACTTGTTCATACTTCGCCTTGTCGAGGAAGCCCAGGTTCTTCAGTAAGACCTTCACAATAGTTTCAACTGCCTCATCCTTTCTGTACTTCTCCGGGACGAACACATACCTTCTGTCAGAGTCTTTTGCTATTACACAGTCTTCATAGAGAGATTTAAGGGTCGACCTGACGCCCAGCACATCCTTCCTGAGATGAGTTATGATCTCTGATTCGGTAGCACCGCCGTATTCCATTATTGCATGAACAACCCTCTGGTCGCTTTCTGAAAGTTCTCTGCCCCGCAGTGCCCTGTAAATAGATACTGTATCCATGGTTGCCATTGTCTGCACGCCAAAAGGACCGGAGAAGTTGAATAAAAGCTTGGACTGGAAATAATTCCTTAGCAGTGCGTTCCTTAGTCCCATGTAAGAAGCTTCGATTTCATTCCTTATGCCAAGGTTGAACTCCTTCAGTTTCTCAAATACAACCGAATCCTCATTCTTCTGCGCGAAAGCTATTGCGTATGAAAACAGGTCATCTTCCCCGATATCAACAATTTCAGAATCACCAAATACAAACGAATCTCCTTTTTCCGTGTAGCCATATTTCTTTGCAACCTGTGAAACATTCTCAGGTAGTAATTTTATGAAGATGTCCTTGCAACTGTGGCCCTTTGCAACCTTCTTTATGGCTTCAAAGAATGTTTCCGGCGAACTTATTGTTCCCGACACGTCCCTTATCCAGAGTACGCCGTCGTTGAACTCTGCATTCAGGGACGCTTCTTCCTTTCCTGCAGAAATAAAGAGTGAGTTGTAATCTATCTCAGAAAGGTACTTCTTTCCCAGATAAATTTCCACAGGATCGCTAACCGGCACTATAGCTGCTTCTTTTCCTGTTACTTCAAAATTCCTTGTGCCGTAGTAAAGGTCACTCTTGAGGTACTTTGGCCTGTTGCCGCTTCCCTTTAGCTGGTTATCGAGGTACGCCCAGAAGGTACGTTCAAGTTCCCTGCGTGAAACTGGGCCATAAACACTGATTATCTTGTTGACTGAAGCCACCGCATCTTTGGGTTCCTTTGTGCCGTTTGTAATATGAAGTTCCCCCAATTCATTCCTTGCAATAGAAGCCCTGAATTCGAGAGCCTTGACCAGTTGCTTTACAATTTTCATCGGCTGGCCTGATCTTTCAGCAAGGAGCTCTTCTGTATCATTGCCGTTTCGAATGTAGTCAAGAAATTCCTTTTCCTCATCCTTGAATGGTTCATACCTGAGATCATATAGGGCCTGAGTGAGCCATTTTGCTGCATAAGTAAGCCTGTTCTTTACAAACCTGCCAAGTTCAATTTTACCTTCATCGAGGAGCTCCTGTAGCTCTGCATCTGTGAATCCGGAGTACCTGGCCTTTATGCTCTCTTTGCTGTAAGCGTATCCAAACCTGTCAAAATATTCCTCAACGGAGTTTACAGTATCAGCGAAATCCAGTATTCTCAGCTCAAGTTCATTGCTTTCGCCCTGTCCCAGTAATGCGTCAAGATCCGTTTTGAGTATGTACTGCTTTGCAAACACAGGAGTTACATAATCAAAAACAAGCTCTCCCGATTCAACGAGCCTTTCAAGCCCCGGATAGAGTATTTCCTGATCGACCGGCAACCTGATGGATAGTTCATCCATAGTCAGGGGACCATAGCTTCCAACAACCAGGACTATGGCCGCATTGATTGCTTCTTCAATGGAAATATCTTCTGTATATAGATCGTTCCTGACGTAAACCTGAACGGAGCCCTTGAGCCTGCGCCTTATTGTGAACCATGACTCAAGCCTATTGAGAGATTCCTTCAGGATGCCTTCGTCCATTTCCAGTTCGTGCTTAAGTTCGCCGAACGACTTGTTCTGGCAGGAATCGAGAACAGTCTGCGTGGAATGGTCAAGTTTTTCTTCTCCCCCGAACAGTTTCCTTGCAATGGGATAATGGTCAATATGGGTCCAGAGAGATCCTCTCACGTAGGAAGATACAATTGTGTCGCTCTCAATCAACTCTTCAGTAAGATCTGATACTCCGATCTGGGCATAAGGGAACGGGCTGTTGAACCTGTTCCTGAAAGGATCAAAAAGAAGGAAATGCTTTGTGAGCTGCTCATAGCTTTCCAGGTCCTCAACGACCGGGACCTTTGACCTGAAGTACTGATCAACGGAACTTTGATCCTGAATGAGGAACCGTACTTCCTGTGAACCGTAAATCTTATCCAGAATCCTTCCCTGAAGTTCTTTCAGGAGTTTTGAACGGTCTTCCATGAGAACCATATCTGATACCCCTGCCAGGATCAGACCATAAGAGAACGGGCTTGTCTCAGCTCTGTAATCAAATGTATTGTACTTCTTGGGCTCTATAACCTCTTTTACATATTTTAGGGCTCTTGGCACATCCATCATATCATTCATTATTTCATGGTAAGTTTCCTTGATTACAGGGAAATTCTTCATTCCTTCAAGTGTTTTGAGAAGCTTGTCGCTGCGAAGCTGCTGCCTGACAACTGATATATCATAACCTTTGTACTTGCGAAGAACCATCAGGGAACGAGCCGCACAGTGCCTGAATCTCTGCTTGAAAACTTCAGTGTTGGTTATGGAACGGGACACAGTCTCTACAAAATTATCCCCATCTATCAGTTTGACAATTTCTTTTATGGGAACCTTTTTCTGAACCGTCAGGATAAAACCGTCATCCGTTACTGTAATCCTTGTGTTGGTGGAAAAAGCATTGGACATTGCCTGCCCGTATGCCCTTGACAGGGCGTCATTGACTCTTCTCCCAAGGGGAATGTGGAAAATTGTGCTGTAGAGGCCTGAGGTGTCAGTGTATCCTTCAACTACCAGATGATCTTCTGTTGGCAGATCGAACTTGGCTTGCGTCTTGATATAAGAGATCATGCTGTTTGCCCCGTTTTCATCAAGACGGTAATCTTCCATCAGCCACCCTTTAATATCCTCACCAGCTTCAATGCGCTTCAGAGCCTCTTTCCTGAACTCGCCAACAAGCACTCCGAGATCATAGCTCCTCGGCAGCATTTCTCCCGTCCAGGAAGGGACAGTGGGTCTCATTCCAGTTGCATCTCTTACATATACTCTGTTTCGTACGCTTCTCTGATACATGTAAGTCTTTGCACCCAGCACGAAAATATCTCCCTGCTTCAGCCTTTCGACAAACTTATCGCTCAGCTGGCCCAGATGCCTGCCTTTTTCACTTATAACCTGGTAATCTGCCTCTTCCGGAATCGTGCCAATGTTCATGAAATAAATCATTCTGGTGCTTTTCTTCTTACCAAATGTACCTTCTTCCTCGTCGTGCCAGATTTTACTGTAAATTACGTTATCTTCAATCTTTCCGGAAAGGTAGTTGATGGTCTGCATGAAGTCCTCAAATGGCAGTTCATGGAAACTGTATGAATTCCGTAGAACGGAATATGCTTCATCGACTTTCCATGGCCTTTCAAGAGACATACCGACAATAACCTGTGAAAGGACGTCCAGAGAGTTTGTTGGCACCACTACCTTGTCAATTTCACGATCATAGGCTGCTTTTGTGAGAACAGAACATTCCATTAGATCATCCAGGTCGAAAACGAGAAACCTGCCTATTGACAGATCATTGATATTATGACCTGACCGTCCAATACGTTGCAGACCCTTTGAAACAGATTTGGGGCTGCCGATCTGGACCACCAGATCTATGTAACCTATATCAATCCCAAGTTCCAGAGATGTGGATGTTATAACGCAGCGCAATTCCCCGTTTTTCAGCTTATTTTCAACCTCGAGCCTTGTTTCCTTCCCCAATGATGAATGATGTGCCTCAATGCTCTCGATTCCCCTTGCCTTGAGTCTCATTGCCACATGTTCTGTCCCACTTCTTGTGTTTGTGAAAATAAGGGTAGTCTGGTGTTCGTTCACCATTTCCGCCAGGATTTCATACATGCGGTCATTTGCCACCTCGTAGCTGGTCTTTGTTAAATCGGCAACGGGAGTTATTGTCTTTAGATCAAGGAACTTTTTGGTGTCCACCTCAATTATCTTGAAGGGCCGCTTTTCCTCTCCTTCATATCCGCAAAGGTATGTGCCAATAAGGTCCAATGGTGCCTGAGTGGCTGAAAGGCCCACTCTGATAAAATCCTTGTTGACCGAGGAGAGCCTTTCAAGGTTCGCAGCAAGCAGAGAGCCCCTCTTGGTTGAAGATATTTCGTGAATTTCATCTATAATTACCCATCTGAGATCCTGCAGTTTTTCCCTAAATTTTGGGGCTGAAAGGGCAAGTGAGAATGACTCAGGTGTTGTAATCAGAATATGCGGAGGCTTTCTGAGCATTTTCTGTCTTTCATTCTGAGGGGTGTCGCCAGATCTTACCGCTGCCCTGATCCTTGGCAATTTTTCCCCTTTCTCTTCAGAAAGGTCATATATTTCCTTCAGGGGGGCGTTGAGATTCTTGTTTATATCGTTTGCAAGGGCTTTCAGAGGGCTGATATAAAGGCAATAAATTCGGTCTTCGAGCTGATTGGACTTTGAGAGTTCAAATAATTCATTAATTACAGCCATAAACCCGGTAAGAGTCTTTCCGGTGCCAGTTGGGCTGGATACCAGTACATTTTCCCGATTGTGGATAAGAGGTATAGCCTTTTTCTGAGGTTCAGTAAGGGCATCGTACTTTGAGTTGAACCACTCCGCTATGTGCGGATCAAGGAACGGAAGGTATTCTTCAACTCTGAACTCTTTAGTATAGGGCTGCTGCATTGTCTTTAATCTTGGACATAGTGGGAAAGGCTATTTAACTATTTTGCAGATTTCCATCTGATTATTATTAATCATAGACATAGATTAATACGATGTCTGCGCGTAACTATACCTTGCGAGTTTTCTGACAAACCCGTCGAGGATTTTCTGACCCGAGTAAGTGTCCCTGAGAACTTCCCTGTAAAATTCCAGAACCTTATCATAATCGTGAACATTGATTGGTTTGGGTACACCATCTTTACCGCCTACAGCAAAGGAGTATTTTACAGGGTCCCTGAAAGAAGGCTCTGACCCATAAATGAGCTCAGCCAGATATGAAATTGCCCGTATTGTTGACTTCCCTATTCCTTTCATGAAGGCAAGTTCAGAAAAATCTGAAGGTTGATACTCGTAAAGAGATCTCATTTTATCCCAGTTGATCCTGTAATCCATTCTTAGGATTGGAGAATCGTCCCTGTAGTTGTCCAGTGTAGACTGATTTCCCTGGGAAAGCCTGGCAAAATACCTCTTGGGGTTGTCGTTCACCACTTCCAGCATACTGCCCCTGTGATTGTTGCTTCCAGATGTTGACAGATCCATAACGGAATCTTGGATTGCTTCAGCAGAAATGCCTTTCCTGCCATCATTCAGGAAATCTAGGCCCGTTTTATGAATCCAGTGGTATCTCCTGGCCATTCTCTGCTCAGGGTTCATCCCCTGCTGCACCACCACCCATTTGCCTGAAGAATTCATTACAAGGAACTGCATATAAAGATCAAATCCGTCCTGCAGAAGGTTGTTGTCAACTTTTGCAACCCTCCTAATGTCTTCTCTTACTTTGTAAGCTTTTGATTCAGAAATAATTCCTTCCTTCACTATTTTCTCAAATTCAGAAGATATGCCTCCAAGTTTTTTCCCCTTGCCTCCAAGAATAAATATTTCCTTATTGTTGGAGGAATAGAATTCCTTTAATGCGCTGAGTGTAGCAGTAGTTGTTCCACTGGAATTCCAGTCAAAACCTATTGCAAGCGATAAAGAATGGAACCAGAAAGGATCGGAAAAGTTTTCAAGAAGGCGGTCTACCCCAAATTTTTCAATGATTGTTTCAGCCACTACGCCACCCAGCTTTACCATTCTCTTATAAAGATATTCAGGCGGATGGCCGTAGTGTAAGGGAAGTACCGCTGAACCTCTCTTCTCCATTGTTCAAAAAAATAAAGAACATGACTTTAAGCTTCTTCCCAGAAAAGTGATGTGTAAATACATTATGTGGATTATTTAAACGGCAATCAGTTTATTTAAATGGATTATCAATTCATAATTTCCCAAAATATTTAATCTGTCGGAATACTTTTAGTTTTATGGCAGAATTCAAATGTTATGACTGCAATACAAAAGTCAAGACCGGAGAGAAATTTACGTTCACAAAGAAAGGTTCAGTGCATTACGACTGCTTCATTTCCTCCAGGAGAAAGGAAGTAGCAGAGGGCAAACAAGAAAGGCTTAGGGTGCTTTCAATAATACTTGACCTGGAACTGCAGCTACTTCTTGGGCATCTTTCAATTCAGGATATGCCTGAAGACACAAAAGATGATGCAAGATTAAAATACAAAGACATAGAAAAGGCCGCCGGAGAAACAACCAGACTGATTTCAGAACTCTGAAATCATTAACATAATTTTTCTGTTTTATTTACCAAGTAAAGCATGATGCCTTTTCTTCAAAATAAAAGAGAAGAGAACTACTCTTCTTTAGCTTCTTTTCCCTTGGAAGAACTGGCTTTCTGCTTTTCTTCCTTGGATTCTTCTTTGCCGGATGCGGTCGCAGGAGATTCTTTTGCCTCAACTTTTGCTGCGGTCCCTTTTGATTTTGCATCCTTGGGTTTGGCGTCCTTCTTGAACTCCGTGTAACCACATCTTCCGCAGGCATAACGATCCTTGTGTTCGCCAAGGAATACACCGGGCCCACATCTTGGGCAGAATCTCCTTTGCCTTGCCACTTTTGTGTCCTCAAGAACGTAGAGTTCTCTCTTTATCATTCTGAATTCTCCCCTCCTTCCACTGACTTGAGGCCATTTCTGAGTAATTCATAATCTGGTTCATAAAGCATGGCACTCTCCTTGTCCTTGTAAATCTTGGAGTAGCCTTTTACTTCATTGAGCCCTGTCTCCTGAAAATTCGTATCCACAACTACAAGTTCCTTGTCTGAACCTGAGTTCTTTGCAATGAGTTCTTTGATTTTGTCCCTGCTGGGAGTTGGTTCGTTCTTGAAAACTATCCTGTACTGGATTTCCTTCCTGTGCAGCAGTTTGTTGTCTTTCTCGTTTTCTATCTTCAATTCTGGCATCTAATTTCCATCCTTTCTATAAGGTCATTGACCAATTGCTTAACTTCCACGCTAACCTGTATGCAGGCCATGCCAACATCAGGAATTCCGTATGCTACCACTGTATTTTTGTCTGAATAAAAAATTATTGGTATTACTGCGAGGTCTTCCTCACCATCGATCTCGATCCTTCCACCAGTGCCTTTCACTAGGTTTTCTATGAGAATGAATAGATCATGGCTTAATGTACCGGGGTCATTCCTGATGCTGTGAGAACCAGGTACCCTCTCAAAAGTCCCCTCTGTACCTCTTTTTGTCTTGAGGTCCACAATTTCTATGAATGGGAAAATTCCATGTTCGTGAAGAACTCGCGTTGTAACATCCCCTACTGCTATTACCTTAAAATCGTTGAATTTCTGAGAAATAATTTCTGCAGAACAGAGTTCGCCATTGCTGCTTTCGATCAGGCGCCTGAGTTCATCACCAATTACGAACTCATTGCCTGACTTTAATTGCATAGCTACCCGGTTCTGGTATGGCAGCCCTCTCGGCGATTGAAGAAAGAGTGGGTTCTCCAATTATGGTAAAACCGAACCATTCTGTAGTGGTCTTTTCATCACCGTGGATGGGGCAGTTTTTTTCAGTTGTGATAAGCTTGCATTTCTTGCACGCTCTGTAAACCTGCTTCATTTAAATCTAATTCTCCACTTTTCTTTTGGCAAGCCAGTCCAGTTTTGCCAATCCAAGTTGCTTCATTGTGAATCCTATCTTGCTGTCTTCCACCGATGAAGAACTCAAGTTAAGTGCAACTATCCTGACTCTAACCTTGTCTCCAACTTTGATATCTTTCTTGGTGTCCTTTCCTACAAATCTCTGGTTTGCAAGGTCAACGTCAATTCTGTCATCCATTATTTGACTTTTGTGCAGCAGTCCCTCAAATGGGCCAAATCTCACAAACGCTCCAAAATTCTGGATTGAAACGACTACGCCCTCGACGACTTCCTGCATTTCCGGATAAAAGGCCAGTGCCTTGAAATGGACGCTCTGGTATACACCCCCATCACCGTGGACAATTGCTCCATCTCCTATCTTGTCCACATCAATAACTGAGACAATGTAGCATTTGCCAAGGATTCTTGTATCATCTTTTTCATCCTTGAAATCTACAAATCTGCCTTCCAGTGAAGTCTTTGCAACATCTAGAACTGCCTGAGTGTAATCCTGGCCCAGTTTCTCTGGAGGTATTCTTGTAATGTAATCATCTTCAACTATAACGTACATTCCACATCTTCCCCATAACAGGAACGACAACAAAGAAGTGCCTCGGAACCACTAATTCACTTCGTATAGTTAGTGGCCACAAGCTGAACATCCCCCTTGTTTCAACTTCCTTTGGAGTATCTACCGACATTATATAAATCATTATTAACCTTATGCTGAAAATAAGCATTGCCAAGAACAAACGACAACTTTCACAGTTTGAGTCGAATGTTGATTTTATTGACTTCATCCACAATCATAAAAAATTCTGCCAAAAGCTTTAGGAACTTAATTAACAGAACTTGAACTTTTTAGGGAAACATAAGTATATTAGAATACAGAATTTATAACCCTGATTCACTATGAGTGATACAACTACCGGTTTAAAAGCTGGAGCAGTAGCTGGAATTGTTTACGGTATTATTGACGCGGTGTTTGCAGTAATACTCATTACTGTCTTTAAAACCACAATTATGAATGAAATTCAGAAAAGCCTGAATAGTATCCCCGGTGGTACAACAATTACCGCACAGGCGGTTTATTCACTAGCACAGGGATTTGCCATTGCTGGCGCCATACTTGGAGGCGTTATTATAGGTTTGATACTGGGGGCAATATTCGGTGCGCTCAACAACAGGCTCCCCGGCAGGTCTCAAACATATAAGGGGCTCCTTTTTGGCCTTATAATCTGGCTAATATTCAATGTCTTAATTGGACTAGCTAACCTTGGGACTTATGGTGTGACTTATTATGCTTTAGGAATTGCAGGCGGCCTGGTTGCTGCACTTGTTTTCGGTTACCTTACTGGAGTTCTTTTTGAAAAATGGCAGGAAAAACCCAGAGCTGAATCAAATTCCTGGACAGAACAATAATTCATTATTCTTTTTTTCTAATTTTATTCCCCTTTTTAATTTGAATTTGTTTACCCATTTGTATTATATTTACTGTTCACATTATTCCCTATGCAAAAAAATGTCGACCCGGAAACCTACAATTTATTGCGCAACTCAGTGAAGGAATTTGTTTCCAAAGAGGTGTTGCCGGTAGCTGCAAAGATCGACCTTAACGATGAATTTCCACTAGAAATCTTCAGAAAAATGGGAAAACTGGGGTTCCTTGGAATTACAATACCTGAAGAATATGGCGGTTCTGGTATGGATTACCGGGCCCAGGCAATTATTGAAGAGGAGCTGGGATATGCCTCAGCATCCCTGGCATTATCCTACGGGGCACATAGCAACCTCTGCCTTGACAACCTTTACAGAAACGGCTCCCAGCACATCAGAGAGAACTATGTCCCAAAGCTTGCATCCGGCGAATGGATTGGTTCACTTGGGCTAACAGAGCCTTCCTCTGGTTCGGATGCGCTTGCCATGAAAACCACTGCTTCTGAAAAAGGTGAAATATTCGAGATTACTGGTAGCAAGACTCTCATCACCAACGCACCTTATGCGGATCTTGTGTTGACTTATGCCAGAACAGGTGATAATTTCACTGCATTTGCGGTCCTTGGAACTGACAAAGGGTTCAGCCGTGGAAAGAAATTCGACAAAATGGGAATGCGCGGTTCACCCACAGGTGAGATTTTCCTTGACTCGACAAAAGTTGGAAAGGAAAGGATTATTGGGGGCGAAGGCGCTGGGAAGGAAATCATACTGAGCGGCCTTAATTCAGAAAGGGTGATTCTCACTTTCATCTTCACCGGCATTTCCAGAAGAGCCCTTGAACTTGCAGTTAAATATTCTACCGAAAGGAAACAGTCAGGACATTTTCTACACGAATTTGAAATGATTGAGGAAAAACTTGCCTACATGTATACGAGATACCAGACCAGCAAACTTCTTGCCGAGAAAGCCCTTGAAAACCTCGAGTCGGACCCAATGGACTCTCTTGGTCCTGCTGCTGCCATAATGCACGCTTCTGAGACTTCCGAATACGTCTCAAGGGAAGCCATTCAGATTCTTGGTGGAATAGGATATATGCGTGACTCTGAAGTTGAAAGACTCCTACGTGATGCCATACTTGGACAGATTGGCGCTGGAACAACTGAGATTAGGAAACACCTTATTGCCTCGGCTCTTGTTAGAAAGTATAAGAGGGAGAATAAAATACCGGAATTGTAATGAAATGCATTGTTTGCGACACTAGAGAGGCAGTGATACATGGCCAGTGTGAAGAATGTTTTGCTGGTCATTTACAGGTCATGACAAGCGGATCTGTAGAACTTACCATTTGCCCTAAATGCAATGCATTCAAGATAGGCAATACATGGTCCAGAGGTAAGCTGGAAAGGCCTCTTATCAAAAAGATTAACGGAAAACTGTCTACAAACAACCCCAATGTTTCAGCCCATATACACGGTGATGCTGTAGAACTGAAGAGACTGGAAGGGAAAATAACTTTCTCGGTTGAACTTGAGACTGAAGGGATGGGAATAAAAGGAGGAATGCATGATATTCCGGCTAGAATTTTGCTTAACAGCTGCCCGACCTGCAACAAGATTACAGGTTCATATTATGAAGCGATTATACAGCTCAGAACGCTTACAGCAGAGTTTTCGCCAATACTGAAAGAAGTTCTGGACGGTATTTCCGGGATGCTGGACAACATGCACAAGAGCGACAACGAATCCTTCGTTTCGAAGATTCAACACGTGAAGGGAGGTATAGATATCTACCTGGGCAAGAAAAACGACGGGATCAAACTTTCCAAGTATATCCATGACCACTACTTTTCAGATACCACAAGGACAAAGAAACTGGCAGGAAGAAGAGAAGGTGAAGATTTCTATCGCCACACCTTCCTTGTGAGGGTATTCAACCTTAAACCCGGCGCCGTCATATGGAGCAAGGAAAAGACATACATCCTTGAAAAAGTGAAGTCAAATGCCCTGACAGTCATAGATCCTCACAATGAAAAGAGGTACGAGATTCTACAGAATGACTTCAATAGCGGTTCATATTCCTTCTCTGAGGAAAACATCGAAACCAGGGAGCTGATGGTGGTGTCAAACCAGGACGATGAAACAACGGCCATGGACAAGAGGAACTACCAGTTATCCACGCTAAAGGGAATATACGAAGGGGAAATCACTGTTTTCAATTACAAGGGGAAGTACATAGTGACTCCACAACGCTAAGACGAAGTATTGCACGAGATTAACATGGTTAATGTCAAAAGTTTACCAGATCACGATGGATTGATTTTTTTAGAAATCGTATTGGAAATTATACCTGCATTTCTTTACTGAATTATCTCCGCACCCCAGGCAAAAGGAATCCCCCCATCATAATCAAGGACGTCCCCACCCATCCAAAGAAAATCGAGGTCCCCAGATAACCACCCACAATATGGGGTAAAGTGAATTCAGAGAAGAATAGAACTCCGAGATAATTGCCAATCAATGAACTTAAGCTTACAAGAAACACTATCAACCAAATCGGAAGACCTGTCTTGATAATTCTTGTGAGAAAATAGGGGATTATAAACGCTGAAACGAGTGTCAGATTATAAGCCAGCTGGGCCAGAAAAAAGAGGGTTCTGTAATTACCTGAAAAATTATTCAATTCCGCTGATATGCTCAGAAAATTGCAATAATTAATGAAGAGTTGAACTATTACAGGTGTCAGAATTAAGAGTAGCAAAAATAACATTCTTCTATGAGAAAGGGTTTGAACAAAGTCGTGTGCCTCAGACTTGATCATTCCAGATGAGACATCTCGATCCCCTTTTCGTTCCATCAGCAACTCTCCATTACTGTAGTATCTACCGAAGTGCTGTTAAGTGCATAATCAGCCCATATTCCGGTAAAGTAGTACTGAGTTGAAGATGGAGCCAGAAACTGATTGGAATCAACTATAATATTATACTCGACGCTAGATTTTGCTGTAACTGTGAGTTGCACAGTAGTTGAGTTATACTGGGTCACATTGATGATTCCGCTGCCTGATGCTACGTCATAATAAATTCCCCCGTAAGTATAACCCCCATCTATCCTCACCACACCGGATCCTCCCAGTGGTACATCAACAATTCCATTGAATTCAATATAATCGTGAGCAACATAATATGGAGGAGTGTTTATCGATTGGACCACATCATTTGAAGTCATGTTGCCTTGAATAACTATCTGTGCAGCATAATTCTCTGAGCCTTGCGTAATGTATTGAATACCGTAAGCGTGGAGAAAAACTGTCTGGCAAGTTTCATAATCAGTATATGCTGAAGAAATACCTGAAAATAGGAACAGCGAAACAAACAGGCTAGCCGTCACAACCATTGCTTTCTTCATAAACGATTAACCACATATATATATACATCTTTGTTTTTAAAACCCCCGACCCTATCCTTAAGGCCAAGTTGCCAGATTTCAAAATCGAGAATGTAATTCTATCTCTGAAAATTCATCTTCAGATTTCACAGTCGAAGGTAACTTAGCGGATAAGCGCAAATTAATTGACTGTTCAGCACATCTCGATTAAGTGGTTTCATGAGGATAAAAGCTGAATGGCATTCGTTGAAAAAAGTAATGATGCACAGACCTGGAACAGAGATTGACTATGCGATGCTCTCACCGAGGCCTTTCCTCTTTGAAAGACCTTACAGGACAAGAGTGGCCATAAGCGAGCATGAAAAACTGGAACAAACCCTGAAAGAGAATGGGGTAAAAGTAGAAATTCTGAGCAATTTTATAATGGAAAAGGCAGATAGCGATCCAGAATTTCGAAAGTCGCTCGAAGAGAAAGTTCTGTCGCTTGTGAGATTTTATGGAAATATTGAGTCAGCGGAAGCTGCACAATCAGAACTAGAAAAGAATCTTTCTATCTTGGATTCTTCCACACTTTTCAAGATTATGACACTAGAACCATCCATTGACCTCAAGTTGGATGTGACTGAAGGGCTGGAATACCCTACAGTATATTCCAATCTTCCCCTAGCTAACCTTTATTTCATGAGAGACCAGCAGGCAGTGACCCCGGGCGGAGTCATCGTGGGAAACATGAAAAGGAAACAGAGAATGAGAGAGCCTGAAATTACAGAGTTTGTATGGAAGGAGGCCCAGAAGGAAAAGAATCTCTATAGAATAACTGGAAACGGCATATTTGAAGGGGGGGATTTCATGCCTGCCGATGATTTCTGCCTTATTGGAATAGGCTCTCGGACAAATTTTGATGGTGCTATGCAGGCCATATCATCAGGTTTCCTCGATTATGATGAAGTGGCGGTTGTTGAGAATCCCATATATGATTTCATGGAAGGTTTGCCAAAAGATCCCATGGTAAATATGCAACTTGACACCTATTTCAACATAGCAGGGGATGGTATTGCAGTTGGTTCTGAAGAACTGATTATGAAAGCCAAGGTAAGGATATTCTCTGGCAAAGACAAAGAAGCTTTAAGCCCACAAAATGAGACAACTCTCCACAGTTACCTGAAGAGCAAAGATTTCGATATCATCAATCTGGGTGTTTCAGAACAGCTTAGTTATTCTTCCAACTT
>JBJKQJ010000180.1:0-6010 GCA_046705445.1 Thermoplasmataceae archaeon | reverse complement strand
AAGGCAGTATGATCATACTGTAAGAGGCGATACAGTCATAAAGCCGGTTACGGGATTTCCAAATGCTGAGACCCACTCTGATGCTGCGGTCATAAAACCCCTTGAGCATTCCATGAAGGGGCTTGCAATCACTGCCGGGTCGAGATATGACATGGTTGCTGTTGACCCAATGGCTGGGACTTTCGGCACTATGACGGAAGCTTATCTCAATGTGATGGTCACTGGAGCTAAACCTACATCAGTAGTAGACTGCCTCAATCTTGGCAATCCGGAAGATCCTAAGATAATGGGCCAGCTCATACAGATTCTTGAATCAATGTCAGAGTTCTGCCGCAAACTTGAACTTCCAGTTGTGGCGGGTAATGTGAGCCTCTATAACCAGTACTCGGGCAGTAACATCAAACCAGTTCCAAACATAATGATGGTGGGGGCTATGGAGGACATATCCGTAGCAGTAAGTGCGGATTTCAAGGAAGCTGACAATTTCATATTTGTAATCGGAAAGGAGTCATCCAACCTTGGAGGTAGCCAATTCCTCAAATACAGAGGAATAGAAAGCAGCACTGTACCATGGTTTGACATGGATGAACTTTTGAGCATTACACCCAGATACCTTGATGCCGTGAAGAAGGGCCTCATCGTTTCCGGCCATGATGTATCTTCTGGAGGTCTTATTCAGACGCTTCTTGAAATGTCTTTTGGTTATAATGTTGGCTTCAGCGTTGACCTTTCAGACATATCCAATGCAAGAACTATGGAGAAGATCTTTGCCGAGGGTGGCGAAAGAATAGTTGTGGAAGTGCCTCGTGAAAAGAAGGAGGAATTCCTTGGAACTTTTGATGGTGTCACCGTGACAGAGATAGGAAAAACAGTTAAGGAGAAGATCCTAATCACTGACAGAACCTTGGATGTTCTCCAGGGGAATGTTGAAGAATTCAAGAGCCCATGGTCACATGGCCTTGACAGATATATATGATGAAATAATCAAGCGGTGCAGATAGAATGGCAGATGACTATTATTCAAAGAGAATTTTCGTTGAAGAAAAGAATGTTACAGTGGATACCAGTTACCGGTTGAACTTCGATGCAGACAGAACTTGCGGTTTTACCAGGGTCTTCATGGGGAAAGTGGAGAATCCAACTCCCGATGACGAACTCTACGAAATATACATGGAACTGCATGAGTGCGGTTTAACTATGGAGCAGGTTCAGGCAAAAGCAGATAAGGTAATTGAAGAAATCAAATCTGGAAAACTTGATGTGTCCTTTTAGTTAAATGGACCAGTTACCTCTACGAGAACCTCGCTTCCATCGAAAATATCCAGTTTTTCGCGTAGATAATCCGTTGAGATGATTTCCATTACGTCACTGTAAACAGATCTCTCCGGGAAAATTATGCCACATTCTATGCCGGAGATCTGCCCGCGGAATATCTTCACTGGCCCATAGGTCCGATCCTCAGTGGTAAAACCATCTATGTGGATTCCGTCCATGCTTCTAAGCTTCCGCAGAGAAAGTTCTGAGCCAGGCTTTATTCTCAGGTTCAATGTCCCGAGGTAAGGTATGAAGCCCAGTTTTTCCTGAAATTGTACTATGTATCCCTTTCTAGAAATGTAATACCTCCCTTCTCCCAACCCGCTCTGGACAGTTCCGTAAAGTCTCATTTTCACGGGTTTTTCTAGAAGAATTGCAAGATCGGAGTATTCCTTGACAAGCAGGTTCATGCCCTTTTCAGTTATGCTGACTTCCTGTTTTCTTCCGTTCATCTGTCTCTGGATGTAGCCTCCATTGAGAAGATTCAGAATGAATCTGGATGCTGATTGTTGGCTTATGCCCATAAATTGTGCCAGCTCAGCCGAGGATATTGAGATAAGGCTCTTTGAACCACCTATACTTTTAATTGCTTTGAGTGCCCAGTAGTTATTGTCAATTGTATCTCCCATTTGGACCCAACTTTTGGTAGGATAGCTCCTGCATTAATATTAGTTTGCGGCTAACATTGAAAGTAGCCTTCTGGGGATAATTACGAAAACTCAATAACCCTGTTTCTCTTGAAAGAGAGAGTCCGGACTCCGGCCTTTTTTGCTCTTAAAATTAGACCGCGGTCATTTGTCAGGATAAAATACCTGTTTTTAGAAGCAACTTCGAGGATACAGTCGTCAGCAGGCCCATCCCCCTCAACAGAGGGAAATCCAGAGGCAAGGGTCAATGCACCCCGGGCATACCTGACGTCAGATGACATTGTCTCAAGTTCTCGAAGTACGCACTTAGGAACTAAAATTCCTGATATTTCTGGAATGCTGAGCAGAAGACCGCGAAGGTCCGACTTGTGTTCCAGTGAGTAAATAAGGGCATTGGAATCTAAAATAACTTTAGAAGCCATTCCTGAGGGCATCAGTTTTTCTCTCTGTCTATTACCTCAGCAATTGCAGTGTTATTTCTAATTCTCTTAATCATAACCTTTACTGTGTCGCCCTTCTTGACTCCAGGAACAAATATGTTGAATCCGCGGTAGAATGCCCTACCTTCACCGGAGTTGCCAATTTTGCTGATTTCCACAGTGTAAGACTTTCCCTCTTCTATTGTTGTGTCGTCAGTTTTTACTTCTGAAGCGATCCTGATTGGGTGCTGGGCTCCGCATGCTTTGCATGCGAGAACATAGGTTCTGCCTATCTTCTGGATCTCAGTATCAGGTGAGTTGCATTCGTAGCAAACTACGTATGATTCCATGTACTGCCTTATTTTAGCCGAAATTTGATCGGCAGATATCTTCCTGTTGATGATCAGTCTTCGCCCGTTGATTGTTACACCAATTCCGAACTCAGTCATGAGGAATTTAGAAATATGTTTTGGATCTCTGTTTATTAACTCTACAATGTCAGCGAAATTCCTGACAATTGTCACCTTGCCTTCCTGAATAATATCTGGTTCGGGAATCTGAAGTCTCTGCTGACTAACAGTTGATTTTGAAAGTATATCTTCTGTCTTCTTCAGTAGGCTCTCGTAATCGCTAACGTCCATGAAATGTAATCAGAATCACACTTATAATCTTGTCAATTCTGACACAAGCCAAAGATAAAATATATTATACAGATTATAAATACATACATGGTCATACCTAATATGGATAAGTTATCTAACCATAAAATAAAAGATGTCATAAAATAAGCCATTTTACTATGTTACATTCGCCATACTACTGAAGTCAATGAATGTACATTTCGTATCAAATGTACGTACAATAGAGAACATTTAAATACTGATAAAGATATTTTGGTAAGACGTCTCTTGAGTGTTGACAATAAAGATACAAAACTAACTCTCCGAATATCTGAAGATGATCTTTCGGAAATAGACGAATTTCTAAACACCAAACCAAGATTCGGCAGTCGCTCTGAATTCATTAGACACTCAGTTCTGGATTATATTACCCGAACTAGAATAGGCGTGCTTGATTCCAGTGAAACTGGGATTAAGCTCAGCAAGAACATGGATAAAATGATCTCAATGGTCGTTCAGAAAGGCTTTTTCAAAACCAAGGACGAGGTTATTGAAGAACTCTTGGAGAATTCTGTTAAAACTGGAGAACTGCATAAAATAATAGAGGAAAAGATGCAGAGCTTTAATTCCATAATGAATGACCTGGAAAAATTCGAAGAACTTACTGACAAATTCAGTGAGAATACCAACAGAAATGGAAAATTGAAAAAACTTTAAGGTAGGTGCAAAAGTGGAAACGATTGGAACAAACTATATGGAAAGTGTCTTGAAAGGCCTAGTCAGGAAATACTACCAGGAGAGAATGGACAATGTTGTCCTCGCTTTTGGGAAAGCTGGAGACAGAATAGTCAGGAATATTAAACCCCTGCAGATAAGAAGGACCTCATACAGGTCAGTACAGGCAAAGTCAGAGAGAGCCTTTACCATGCCCCTGCCTTCTCCAGATACAACTGAAATAGAAATATCCGAACCTGACCCTATGAAAGTAACCATACTTTCTAGGGAAGAGTACGAATACAGAAAGACGCTTAACCAGTTTGACCAGTGGGATGACTCCCTTGAAACTGCATCTATTTCAACAACCTATTTTGGAGCCGAAGGAGATTTTGAATCTCTATCCAAAGAACTCCTAAATGAAATTGACAAGTCAAATTCATATGTATTGATAAGTGGCTTTGGCGGCACCTTTGCACAGAACATGCATGTAAATTTCTCAAAGCTGCTTACAAAGAGAAAAATTGCACATGTCAATGTTATTGTAAAACCCTCAAGAGAGGACATAAAAAGAAGAAAAATAGCTGAAGTTGGGATAAAAGAATTAGAATCTACAGGCGCAAGCGTAATAGTTTACGACAACCAGAAAATGGTTGAAAAACAGAAGGCTTTCATTCGAGACAAATCAAAAGTCATAAGAAAAATAAATGTAGATATTGCCAGGCATGTGGAAGTGCTTTCAACAAGGCTTTCCAACGCGTCTGAACTTATAAAATACCAGCTTTCTGCATAAATTAAAGGGAACTTAGAATCTCCCTTTCATTCATATTTCTTTCACAGAAATTGCACCTTATTACAAGTGGTTTTTTTGACACGAGGGAGAATTCGCTATTCACGGGTTCTTTTACGTTGGTTATGCAGTTTGCATTATGGCATTTTACTATGCCCATTATCCTTGGTGGCAACTCAACAGTATATTTCTGTGTGACTTCGTAATCCTTCACAATGCTGATTGATGCATCAGGAGCGATAAGCGAGATCTTGTCTACTTCAAATTTTTCCAGGTATCTGTTCTCAATCTTAATTACATCCTTGAATGACATTTTACTGCTTGGAACCCTGATCCCTATACTTACAGAATTGTTGCTCTTTTCTTCTATGTTCAGAATGGATAATACTTTGAGCGCCTTTCCTGCAGAGATATGATCTATTACTGTTCCGTCTTTAATCTTTGTTATCTTTAGAGTTCTGTCCATTTTTATCACCCCAGTATCATGGAAATAAGAGCCATTCTAACGGGAACTCCGTTGCTAGCCTGCCTGAAATATGCAGCTTTAGGAGATGCGTCAACTTCTGGTGTAATCTCATCGATTCTTGGCAAGGGATGCATTATGATTGATTTCTCCTTCATTTTCTCCACTGCCTCATTGTTTATTGAATACGACCCTATCACGCTGAGATATTCATTCTGGTCCGTAAACCGTTCTTTCTGTATTCTTGTCACATACAACACGTCACTGTTTTCCAGGGTGGCGTCGAAATCATTTGTAACGTTTACCTTGAAGTCCTTGGGAAGTCTGGAAATAATATAATCAGGGATCTTGAGAATATCCGGTGACACAAGGTTTACCCTTACATTAAAGTTTGAAAGCGCAAGTAGCAATGAATGAACAGTTCTTCCGTATCTAAGGTCCCCCACCATTGTTATCTCCTTTCCATCCAATGACCCGAGCTCTTTCCTGATGGTATAGAGATCCATAATTGTCTGGGTAGGGTGCTGTCCAGACCCGTCACCTGCATTTATGATGGGTTTTGAAGAAAACCTTGCTGCAAGTTTAGCCGCACCTTCCATTGGATGCCGTATCACTATTATGTCAGAGTATCCATCCGCCATTCTCACAGTGTCTGCAAGAGTTTCACCCTTTGCTGCAGAAGAGGATTTTGCCTCAGAAACTGATATAACGGATCCCCCAAGCCTGTTCATTGCACTTTCGAAAGAGAGCCTTGTCCTTGTGCTCGGCTCATAGAAAAATGTGGCCATAATTTTTCCATCCAGATTTTTCAGTGCTTTTCCCTGTTTTAGCGCGCTTGACATCTCATCAGCTTTTTTAAAAATATCATCCAGTTCAGCAAGGGAGACATCCTCTATGGATACTATGCTCCTGTTCTTTAACATCAGTAAGTCAGATTGTGCAGAGAATTAAATATCTTTTTGAGAACTGGAATTTCAATTCTTGAAAATCATTATTTGAATTGTGGTTATCTCAATGCATATGGACAGGAAGACTTCAGAAAT
>JBJKQJ010000179.1:0-8490 GCA_046705445.1 Thermoplasmataceae archaeon | reverse complement strand
TCAATACATCTCTTGCCAGCCTTTTCCCCATGAAACCACAGATACCTTTCAGTGAACTGAACTACTCCCGAACGGGATCGTCTAACTTCAGCATTTCAGATGTATCAAGCAGTTATTACGTCTCAAGCGATCCTGCACAGTATCCAGTCTACACAACAGAATATGCAATACTCTCTCTGGCTGTGATCGATGTTGGAATTGTATTCGGGGCGTATCATTTCATGAGGAGGAGAAACCAATGAAGCCCGTTGCACTGAGGTTGCTATTCACCCTCATTTTCTCAGTCATATCCACCGCACTTGCTTCAGTCCTCCTCTACACACTTCCAGTTCTTTACTACGTTGGTTACCAGACACAGATTTTGCCCCTCATGATTGGGTTCGTTGTCGGGACTCTTGTGTTTTCAATAATTGGAACAGTGCTGACATACCTTACAGGAAAAGCTGTCATAATCAGCCTCATAGCTTCCATAATATTGCTCACAATTCTTGTTGTGTTTTATAAAATGTCAGGCCCTGTGGATAATTTTGACCTTATGGTCGGGGCAATGTCTTCTCAGAGTTTTACAGTGTTCTTCTCGGCCATGTTCCAGAGTGCGCCGAGGCCCAGAACAAGCAGATTCCATGCTGCGTTGGCTCTGGTTGTATATACCTTGGTAACAGTCCTGCTTTTCCTTGTTACTGCCCTTATTTATCTTGAATACGGACAGGCTTTCCTGCCCAACATAGTCATAGATCTTGAAATACTGGCTGCAGTGGTTTCTGCCATAGCGCTGCTGGTTTATTCTGCACCATCACAGGGCAAAAGGAAAGGTGGCACCGCATAATTCGTTTGAATCAGGAAGTTGCTTCAGGAGAGCTGAGCTGCCTCGTCAGAGCATCCCTGAGCATTCCAGATTTCATGGCCAAGAGCACTGTGGACACCACCATTACTGCACCACTGATATAGAATGGAATATTGAGGCCATAGATTTCACCTATGAAACCGGAAACAATGGGAGCTATAGCAGCCCCTGACCATCTGAGGAAATTATAAGCAGCGGAGGATACCGGCCTAATGAAGGGAGAGACTTCCATGGCCAGGGTGGTGAAAAGAGCGTTTGCAATGCCACAGAAGAATCCGGAAGCAACGATAATGTACAGGCCGTAAGAGGATGAAAGCAATGCAAGCGCAAGGAAGATCAACACCATTGCGGCCAGATCCATTGTGAGAAGCTTGAGCAAATCCATGTATTTTCTCAGCCAGTTCACCACTATAACTGAAGAGACTGCTACAAGCGTACCCCACATGAAATAGGTTATTCCCAGCTGGATGGTGGTCAATCCAACCAGGGTTAACGGTGTATAGGCTAAGATTGTGAAGAATCCATAACTGTATCCTAGCCCAATGAAGGCATTTGTGTGGACAACCTTGTTTTTGAGAGCTTTGAGAACATCTTTGCCACTTCTTCTCTCAACATTGTTCCGGGGCATCTTAATTGTTATGGCGGTGAATACCAGGCCAATGGCCATCAGGGTTGCAGTTCCAAAGAATGGGTATCTCCAGCCAAAAGTGCCCAAAAAACCTCCAAGCAGCGGACCGGATGCAATTCCGAGTCCCAGAGCAGCTTCATAAAGCGTAATTGACCTGTTTATTCCACCTGCAGAGATTCCAACAATTATAGTAAGGGCAGTTGAAGTGAAAAGGGCATTCCCCAGCCCCCAGCCTCCGCGGAAAATGGAAAATATCAGTATATTGGGGGAAATTCCGGACAGGCTTGCAAAAAACACTACAAGGCCAAGTCCGAGCATCAGAGTTCTCTTGCTGCCCAGAGTGGTTGTGATCCATGCCGTGAGAAGCATGCAGACAGACATAACTGCAATATAACTTGTAAAAAGCCATTCCACCTGGTAAGGTGAAGCGCCCATGGCATGCCCGATTAGGGGGAGAAGGGGATCAACTACGCCGATTCCCATAAAAGCTATGAAAGTGGCAACGGTGGTTGCGAGCACACCTTTGTTTATGCCATTGGACATTCAGTACGGTAAATAGCAGGTCATTTCATTCTTTTTTCCATGCTTTGTTCAATGAACCATGGCATGGAGATTATCCTACCTTACGGAAAAAGCCTGGGAGTGCTCTTTGGAATGTTCACCACCAGTAGCTTAGGGGATTCGCCTTCCTTAAGCCACTCAATTTCCGGCAAGTTTTCTGTAGCTTCCTTCGCGTCAACCCCAAATGACCTGGAAATTTCAGCAATATTGTTGCGGAAGGTGAGGAACTGTTCCTTTTCCACGCCGGGGTAGTAACTTTCAGAAAAACTCTTCAGGATTGTATAGCCTTCATTGTTCAGAACCAGTATCTTTACGGGAAGATTATAGCGTGAAATTGTCCACAGAGTCTGAATACTGTACATCAGGGATCCGTCACCAACTATCTCCAGGACCCTGGGGTTTAGCATGGATATCCCGGCAGCGGCGGGAAGTCCCCAGCCTAGCTGGCCGCTTTTTGCTGTGAAATATGACCTGGGAGAGTAACCTATGTTCTTTCGGACCAGGAGGGATGAGGAAATCGCTTCGTCTATTATTGTATAGCCCTGGAAGGCTTTCTTGACTTTCTGCAAAACGTAGTTTGGCCCCATTACTTTTCTCTCCCTGGCAATAACACTGTTCATTCCTGCTTCCTCCGGACGTCTGTAATTCCAGTTTCCGCTTGCAGTGTTGAGCAGCTTCTTCAGGAAGAGCTTTGGATTGCTCCTAATGTACTGGCCGTACTTGTAGTTGGGGGACATGGAAACAGTTATGACCGTCTTGTCGGGAAGCAGGGGGGATGGCAGATATGGGTACAGTGTGAAATCCCCGCCTATGTTGAGTATGAAGTCATGCTTCAACAGAGCCATGTTGATTGCAGTTGATGCAGGCGGAAGGTCGCCGGCAAAATTACTGTTCTCTGAGTTGAATACTGCCCTGCTGCTCAAAGGCTCTGCGTAAACAGGGACACCTAGCTTCTGAGCCACCAGGGAAAGTTCCTGGAAGGCATCAAACTGGTCAATCTCAGCTCCTGCAACAATTGCCGGGTTTGCTGACTTTCCAATCAACCCTGATATATATTCCACCGCGCTGTCATCAATTATCTTCTCACCGGGAATTGTGAAAGGCAGGTTTCTATATTGGGCTTCCTGGTCCATGGTATCCATTGGAAAAGACAGGAACACTGGGCCGGATGGTGGTTCAAGGCTTATTGAATACGCCCGTTTCAGGGCTCTCTCAATATCTTCTCCGTTACGCACTTCATAGGTGTACTTTACTGCCCCCTTCACGAGGTCGGTGAGGTCATGCCATAGAAGTGGCTCATAGTAAATATGTCTGGTGTCCTGCTGCCCGGAAGTTATGACCACCGGCGAATGATTGAGCCTGGCTGTGTGGATGAAAGCCATGGAATTTGCAATTCCAGGCAGTGTGTGTAGATTCACCACAGATGGCTTCCCTGAATACTGGGCATATCCATCAGCCATTCCCACAGAAATTGAATCATGTAGTGTCAGCACATATTCTCCGGTGCCCCTCAGCATGGGTATCTCAGTAGACCCCGGATTGCCAAAAATGGGAGATAAGCCAAGGTCGCCAAGTGTCCTGTGGAATAATTCGTATCCTTTCACTAAAACACCCTGTACTGAGGTTCAAGACCCTGGACATACTTGAGCACATTTGACACCGTTTCTGTTATGAATCTCTGCTGGCTCTCTATTGTAACACCCGCAATATGCGGAGAAAAAAGTACATTATCCAGGGTGAAAATTTCTGATTTTGGATCCGGTGGTTCGTCTGCATAAACGTCGATACATGCCTTGACCCCTTTCTTTCTTATTGCCTTTATCAATGCTTCCTGATCCACAACCTCTCCTCTGGCTGTGTTTATGAAAATAGCACCATCTTTCATTAAAGAAAACTGTTTTTCTGACATGAACTTGTCAGTATGGCTGTTCAGGGGAACATGCAAGGAAACTATGTCTGCTTTTCGCAGCAGGGTATTCATGTCGGCATATGATACCCCAAGCACCTCTTCCTCCTCCTCTGTAATTTTCACAGGATCATAGTAAATTGTATTGGTACCGAAGAAAAGGAGCCTTTCAGCCAGTTTTCTACCGATAGCTCCCATGCCAATTATGCCAAATGTCTTCCCCATAAGCTCCATTGAATTAGTCAGAAACGGCCAGTTTCCCTTTACAATTTCTCCATGGAAATACATAAGGTTCTTGAGCTGGGCCAGCGCCATTGTTATGACATGCTCGGCGACACTCTCCTTATTTGCAGTGGGAATATTGGAAAGATGAATGCCTCTCTTTTTCATGGCATCAGTGTCAACATTATCATATCCGGTGCTTGCAATCTGTACAAACTTAAGGTTTGGCATCCTGCTCACAAGCTGTTCGTTCACAGGAGTGAAAGTTGTGGCGACAAGCACTTCCGAAGAATTTTCCATGAAATCCGTGTCTGTAATGACTTCAGCATTGGGAAGCACCTGCTTCAGCGTGGCCTTTATTTCATCTGTTGGGAGAAATGAGGGGAGAATTATGAGAACGTTCATGAAAACTAATTCCCAAAACAATACTTATTTGTTGCTGAATCAGGTGCAGTTTTTACAAGACATTGAAAGGGAATATGACTGCAGGCATATTGAGGGTCGGAGCGAAATTAGATTATTATAAATAAACAAATTCAAATACATCCTTCCAAATTTCTCCCGGCCCATGAAAGAGATAATGGCCATATCCGACAAGCTTGATTTTTTGGTGCAGATATCTCTGAAAGTAAACCAGGAAATGGGTCTAATGTTTGCACATATGGATGATTCTGTCCCCCTGTATGCAACCATTGACAATGACAAAGCAAACATCAACATTTATTTAGACAAAGTTCACAGCCCAAAAATCGATAGAATTCTCGGAAATACAACCCGTACCTCAAAAGGGAATTACGAAATCTATGAACTGGAGGCAGAAGATCTGGTATTTGAATTCCAGATGTTCAGGAAAATAACAAATGTTCCATCAGTTGTTCCTGGGGGATTCTATCTTGATAATGGCTATGTCTACGCAGATTTCAGGTTTCACCATTCTGCTCTTGACCAGATAAGCGAAGTGGTGCGTGAAATAGTGGAAGCCAGAAACAGGATTAAACTCTCATATCTTGGACCATCTAAAGGACTTTTGAGGACTCTGGACAGCATAAACTCCAGAATACCGCTTTCCATGATTTTTTTCTCGTTCTGCCCTGATCCGGACTATATCGCTCCCGACAGGCTGGAAGAAAAACCCATTGCTGAAGTCAAACTGTTCTCGGAGGGGTTAGAGTCTACATATGATGTTGTGCACTATGCAACGGAACTTCGCTCAACCGATTTTTCCATGTCTGTGTCCAAGGGGATTTATGAATCCAAATACAGGACCACATTCATGAGGGAATTCAAGCGCAGAATCAGGAGCCAGAAAATTCCACTAGCCTCCATGATCGGGGTTTACAAGAAGGATCTAGTTGAAAATTACATGTTTGTTCCAACCTTTATGGCAGACGAGGCACTCTGCATTTTGTATGAAACAGCGGAGGTAACGCACGACACCTCCCTCAAACTTAACTCATTTGTGCCATTTGAGAACATGGCTTAGAATTTCTTGAACCCCCGTCCCCTCGTTTAAATTCAACTGCTAGAAAAATTTATCTTCCGCTAAGCAAGGTTTATCTATTTAGTTTTGTTGAATTTGTTATGCCGAAATTTCCTTCAGAAGAATGGTCATTGGAATATGTTGAAAAGCTAAACAGCAACCCCGCCTACGCAGAAGCGGGAAAGAAATGGGAGGGCGACATTACATTTGTTATAAGGTCAGATGAGGGCCTAAATCAGGACGCATTTCTTTACCTGGACCTGCTTCACGGGAAATGCAATAGTTTCAAATTCTCCATGAATTCTGAGGATATTCCTGAATCGGAATTCAAGTATAGCGGCAAGTACCAGAACTGGATGAAGCTCATTAACAAGGAAGTGGACCCCATACAGGGCATACTGACTGGGAAATTCAAGCTTGAAGGCTCAATGATGAAGATAATGAAATTCACCAAGGCCGCAAAGGAAATGGTAAGCACCGCCTCTATGGTTTCTCCTGAGTGAGAACCATGTGGTTTTTCCGTTCGCCCAACATTGTTTTTGGGGAAGATTCCCTGACCTACCTCAACGGCATAAGCCAGAGAAGGATTCTGATTGTCACGGACAGGAATATTCATGGAGCAGGGCTTTCGAGGCTGGTCCAGGAACAGCTTCCGGAAGGATCTGATAGCTTAGTGATCGATGACATCCCCGAGGAACCCAGCCTGAGCGATATCCGTGAAAGGCTTCCCCGAGTTAACAATTTCGCCCCCGATCTTATAATCGGATTGGGGGGCGGTTCGAGCATGGATGCAGCTAAGGTTCTATTTGCCCTCTATGAAAGGCCGGACCTCGATATTTTTGACATTACCCCGCTGGTCAGTTTGAACCTCAGAAAGAAGTCAAACCTTTTTCTTGTCCCCACCACCAGCGGAACCGGTTCTGAGTGCACCTGGGCAGCTGTACTTAGTGACGAGGATCATAAGAGGAAAAACGAGCTTGCATCCCCGGAAATAATTGCCGATTATGCCCTTCTTGATCCTTCGCTGGTAAAAGCTCTGCCACCGGGAATAACAAGAAACACTGCAGTGGATGCAATCACCCATGCCATTGAAGGTAGAACCAGCCAGTGGAATAATGTGTATTCTGACATATTTGCAGACAAAGCCATTGAACTGATCACTCATAATTTACCAGATGTCTTGTCAAACCCAAAGAATCAGGAAGCCCGTGAGAAAGTCCATATAGGTGCTTCAATGGCAGGAATATCTTTCTCAAATTCCCAGATAGGACTAGCTCATGCCTTGGGGCATTCGCTAGGGGCACATTTCAGGATCCCTCACGGCATGTCGGTGGGTCTTTACCTTCCGGGCATAGTGGAATATAACGAACCTGAGGCTCGCACTTCCTATGACATTATGAACTCAAAGTTTCCAGAGAAATACCGGGGAAAATCCCTTGCGGAGACTCTGAGGACTTTTTTCAAGGCAATCGGCCAGCCCCTCACCATAAAGGACTGCAACATAGATGCTAGGGAGTACAGTAGCAGGATGACGTCCCTTGTTGAACTTGCAGAAGAATCAACTGGGGTTGTGACCAATCCGCGTGAGGCTGGAACCAGAGATATTGAAGGGTTATTTAACCAGGTTATGAAATAGAGGTTAGGCAATGGAAGAATTTGGAAATTACATCAATGGAAAAATAGACACGGAAGGCGAACCTATTGAGCTTTATTCCCCCATAGACTGGTCGCTTTTTGGTAGGGCTTATGCTGCAACTGAAGATAAGACAAAGGAAGCCATAGACTCTGCTGAAGATGCTTTCCAGTCCTGGCAGAGGACCAGCCTCAAAGAAAGGCAGAAAATACTCGGGAAAATGGTGGAAATTGTTGAGTCGAAGTCTGACAGGTATGCACTGCTGGAGTCCCTTAACACAGGAAGAACCCTAAGGCAGAGCACCTTCATGGATGTGACTATTGCAATAGAACATATGCGTTACTTTGCAACCACAAAGGAATTCCTGGAAACCCGTGAAATTGAGCATCCTGAATATCCCGGCACTAAAGGAATAGTACAGTACAGGCCAATGGGTGTAGTTGCAGGAGTTGCCCCATGGAATGTTCCACTGCTGATGGCGGTCTGGAAAATAATGCCTGCTCTGCTCACCGGTAACACCATCGTTCTCAAACCAAGCCACTTTACTCCGGCTACGGCAGCAGAACTGTCAAAGGATCTGACAGCTGCAGGTTTGCCTCCAGGAGTATTCAATCTTGTAACCGGAGAGGGTTCAGTGGTGGGCAACACACTCTCCAGGAGCGAGAAAGTGAGGCTCCTCAGCTTCACCGGTTCAACAGCAACAGGAAAACGCGTTTCAAAAGAAGCGGGAGGCACACTCAAGAAAGTTGTTATGGAACTGGGAGGAAAGTCACCAAACATTGTACTAAACGATGCTGATCTTGATAAAGCTGCGAGAGGTGTGCTTTTTGGGATATTCCTTCATTCCGGCCAGTTGTGTGAAAGCGGCAGCAGGCTCCTGGTGCAGAGCGATATAAAGGATAAACTTCTTAGCCGCCTGAAGACCCATATGGAACATATGCGCGCAGGAAACCCTATGGAAATGGAAACGGATATTGGAGCCATTACCACCAGGGATCAGAGGGAGAAAATTGCAAGCCTCTTTGAGGAAGGGGTCAACACAGGAGCCAAGGTCTTCTACAGCAAAGATATTTCAAACCACGTCCCGGAGAGTGGGCTGTATTTCCCTCCATCAATACTAACAGAGGTGGACAGCGATATGCTTGTGTCAAGGGAAGAAATATTCGGACCGGTACTTACCGTCACTGAATTTGAATCGGACAGTGATGTAGTAGAC
>JBJKQJ010000178.1:0-7479 GCA_046705445.1 Thermoplasmataceae archaeon | reverse complement strand
ACGCGCCTGTGGTAGTCAGGGGCATCACAGCGCCATATCACTCTTCATTCGGTTTCCTCCTGTTCTTTCTTGGGACACTGATCTCATCTTTCCTGGCATTGCTAATTGCCTTCCCGATCAGCCTTCTGGTATCTCTTACAGTGGAATCATACACACCGGGAAAGGCAAAGAAAGCACTGGTTTCACTCATAGAGCTATTCGCAGGAATACCAAGCGTAATCTATGGTTTCTGGGGAATCATTGTGCTTGAACCGCTGCTTTACAACAGCGTGGAACCATGGATGGCTGCACACCTTTCATTCATACCTGGATTCTCAGGAGAAGTCTACACCGGTGCGGGAATAATAGCTTCAGGTGTTGTCCTGAGCCTGATGATTGCGCCAATTATAACATCAGTGATGGTCAACAGCTTCGACGCCGTCCCGAAAGACATCAAGCAAGGCCTCAGTTCCCTTGGCGCCACAAAATGGGAAACAGGAAAATATCTCATTACTGGATATTCCAGAAGCTCAACCTATGGTGGAGCAATACTAGGCCTGGGGAGAGCCCTGGGCGAAACCATGGCAGTTCTCATGGTAAGTGGTGCAGTGGTAAACCTGCTCCCAGGAAGCATTTACTCAACAATCAACACAATGTCCGCTGCAATCGCTTCACTCCTGGACAGCGCATTTTTCGACGGCACTGGAATGAACCTTTCCGCTTTGAGTGAACTGGCACTCGTGCTTATGGGCATATCACTTGCGGTTAACCTCATTGGCAGGAAACTTGCCGGAAGGGGTGCATTGAGAGGTTATGAAAATGATTGATGCAGATCTCTACAAAGGGGAAATAAAGTGGAAGGACTCCACTTTCAGGAAGAACAAGGACAGGGTAGCCAGGATACTTGGCTACGCTGCTTTCGGATTCCTGTTCGTGGTTCTGATTTCAATATTTGCTTACATCATTCACGGAGGTGCAACAACAGTCACCTGGGAAATACTTACAACTTCTGGAAATACCACCTATGGTGGGATAGCAGGGGCAATCTGGGGAACATGGTTGCTTGTGGGAATGGGTCTCCTGTTTTCGCTCCCTGCCGGGTTGTTTGGCGCTGTATACATGGTTCAGTCCACGTCAAATCCAAGGATCTCCAGAATAACCCGTCTATTCACGGACACACTTACCAGCGTGCCATCCATCGTGATCGGATTGTTCGGATACCTGGTACTTGTGATTGAACTCAACTTCGGATACTCCCTGATTGCTGGAGGGTTTGCCCTTTCGGTGATGAAGCTTCCATACATCATGAGAATTACTGAGTTGTCCTACAGGAACATCCCAAAAGACCAGATACAGAACGCTTACGCACTTGGCGCAGACCACGTAAAAGTGTTCACAAGGATATATCTGCCCCAGGCAAGTGGAGGTATATTCGCTGGCGTGCTCTTGGCAATAAGCATAGCTGCGGGCGAGACTGCACAGCTCATATACACAGCAGGATTCAACCCCGGATTGCCAACAGGTTTCCTCCACTCACAGGTGGGCTACCTGACATACATGGTCTGGACAGGAATCAACCAGCCAAGCACATACGCGCACAATATTGCGTTTATATCGGCTATGGTACTTATCCTGAGCATTACAGTGCTCATATTCGTATCAAAATATGAGGCCCCAATAATGAGACTTTTCAGGAAGGTTTTTGTGGAAACCCCACCAAAACAGGCTAAGGAAAAGGTCAAGCACAAAAGGTGAAAACATTGCAGAAAATAATAGAAATAAAGAATTTGAAAGTAGAAGCAGGAAAAAAAGTGATCATAAACGGCCTTGATCTGGACATTTACGAAAACAAGGTCAACACCATAGTTGGGCCATCAGGAGGGGGTAAGAGCACTCTACTCAGATGCCTGAACAGGCTTACTGATCTTGATCCCTCATACAAAGTCTCAGGCGAGATAAATTTCGATGGAAGGTCTATTGACGATTATGACGATGTGGAACTGAGGAGAGAAGTAGGTCTTGTTTTCCAGAGGCCTAACCCTTTCCCTATGTCCATAGAGGAAAATGTCTCCTTCGGGCTAAGACTGCAGGCCAAGGTAGAGAAGAAGACCATGGAACAGATGGTGAACCAGGCGCTTGATGAGGTGGGCCTCTTCTCAGAAGTGAAGGATAACCTCAAGAGACCAGCAAGCACCCTTTCCGGAGGCCAGCAACAGAGGCTCTGCATTGCCAGGGCAATAATACTCAGGCCGAAGGTCATAATGATGGATGAGCCCACAAGCTCCCTTGACCCAGTTGCAAAAGGCAGGGTGGAGGATCTCATCAAAGACCTGAAGGAAAAGTATACTGTTATACTGGTTACACACGATATGAACCAGGCAAGGAGAGTCTCAGATTACACCAGCCTGATATACAACGGAAAAATAGTTGCAAGCATCGAAGGCACAGAATTCACTGGAATCGAGAACGAGGAAGTCAAGGCTTTCTTGGGCGAACTCGCTCAGTGAAGTTCTTCTTTTTTATTTTCCATCTAATCTCATATTTCTTTTCCGGAATAACTTTCAAATGGAAATTAGACAAGTGACCAGTTTGGTGATCACTAATTTTGCCAATCTCTTTCAAGGATTTCCATTATCTGTCTGGCTTGTGTTTCCGGTGTACCTTCAATGAATTTTCTCAGCCTCTCCGGGGATTCCGATTCCACCAGCTTTTCCACTATGGTGTAGGAGCCATTCATGCCAGTTTCATTTTCACTGATGCCGATGTCCTTCAGTGTCCACACTGGAACTTTGAATTCAGAATCCAGTTTTCTCTTCAACCTGAAGTCGGGAAATCTTGGCTGGTTTGAACCAGTCTGAGTGCTGACCAGTACGGGTGAGCTGGCTTTGACGATTTCCTCTCCTCCTTTCACTGCCCTCTTGGCAGTTATTGATGTTTCTACCACATCCAGGTCGGAAGCAAAGAGAATCTGTGGTATTCCCAGCAGTTCAGCAACCTGGGCTGGGACCTGTCCGGTACCTCCATCTGACGATTCCTCCCCCAGGATCACAAGATCGTAATCCCCTATTTTTCTGATTGCACCAGATAGTGCCATAGCAGTTGCCAGTGTGTCTGATCCGGCGAAGGCACGATCTGAGAGAAGAACTGCTTCATCAGCACCCATTGCCATCCCAAGTTTGAGGTAGGAGTCAAACATGGGTGGGCCCATAGACAGGAGGACCACCTTACCCCCATATCTTTCTTTCAGCCTTACCGCGTGCTCTATGGCGTTTTTGTCAGCTTCATTGATGGTACTCTCTGCACCTGCCCTGTTCAGTGTTTTCTTCACAGGATCAAAGGTTACGTCATCAGTCTTTGGCACGATCTTCACACAGACAACTATGTTCCTCATTGCTTCACCTTCTCCATTTTCCTGATGATCTCCGGGAGGATCTTGGATATGTCTCCAACAACGCAGTAATCAGAATATTCGAAGATATCTGAATTGGGGTTGATATCTATGGAGATTACTTTCCTGCAGTTCGAAATGCCTGTGATAAAGTGTTCAGAACCACTTGACCCCAGTATGAGGGCATAATCCGACTTCAATGATATTCCTGTTGAACCAACCTGTACATCCCTCGGATAATAACCCCTGTCAGCCATGGGCCTTGTGGCTCCAATGTCTGCCTGTAAAATTTTGCCGAGCCTCTCCACAAGGTCCATATCTCCACTGGCACCGTTTCCTGCAATGATCACCCTCTCTGAACCTGTGATATCCTTTGTCTCCCTGGTGATCCTGGAAATTACGCTTACGGCATTCTCAATATGGGATAGTTCAGGTTCCAGGGTCTCTAATTCCCCCTTTCTCTCAGGATTGTATATCTGTTTCTGGAATATCCCGGATCTGACGGTGGACATCTGTGGCCTGTTCTTGACGCACACTATCCTGGCAATAACCTTGCTTCCGTATCCTGGTACTCCGGAGAAAAGGGTGCCTTCACCATCCATGTCAAGCGTCACAACATTTGCGGCCAGTCCAGTCCTGAGCCTTGCAGCAAGCCTTGCGGCAAGATCCCTTCCATTGCTGGTGGCTCCAAACAGGAAAGAATCTGGTTTTCTGGATGAAACGAGTTCGCTTAGGGCTCCTGTATACAGTTCAGTTCCGTATGAATCCAGCCTGTCATTCTTCAGGAATATAACTCGATCTGCACCGTATCTTGCAGCTGTATCTGCAAGGTCAGAAACCTCATTCCCCATAATGATCCCGGTAACATTGTGGCCATACCTGTCAGCCATATTCCTGGCTGCGCCCAGTATTTCAAGGGATACTTCCTCAAAGTCCTGTCCTGCACGTTCTAGATATACCCAAATCTCGCTGGCAGCCATTATATCACATCCTTGATAACTTCGGCTAGATCTTTAACTTCAATCCTCATGTTATGGGTCTTTGCACTGTCAAAAAGATTCATGTTGCAGTACGGGCAGGCAGTAACAAGCAAATCAGCTTCAGTATCCTTTGCCTGCTTCATCCTCAGATCTGCCAGCCTCGGTCCTTCAAATTCTAGGAACATGCGATTTCCTCCACCACCACAGCAGAGACTCTCCTTTCCAGAATAGTTCATTTCCTTCAGTTCCACACCCTTCACGTTGAAGAGCAGTTCTCTCGGCTGGTCAACAACACCATCAGATCTGCTAAGCACGCACGGATCGTGATAGGTAACCTTCCTCTTCAGCTCATTGCGCATAGAGAGTTTTCCATCTTTGAAGAGTCCGTGGAGATATTCCGCATAATGCACAACCTTGGTGCCCAGGCCGAATCTGGTGTATACATTCCTGAAGGTGGCTGAGCAGTGAGGAGACACGGTAACAATGGTCTTTGCCTTTGTGTCACCGAATGAACTGATATTCCGGTTTGCAAGTTCCTCCAGGTATCCGGTTTCACCAGTGTTCCTGAGGGGTTCACCACAGCACAACTCCTCGTTTCCAAGTATGCCGAAGTCCACCTCTGCAGATCTGAGAATGCTTACAAGTGATTTCACGGTGTTATGCATCCTCTTGTCATAAGATGCCTCGCACCCAACATAAAGGAGAACTTCAACCCCCTCCTTTGCGTTCTTTATGCCAAGGCCCTCAGCCCATTTTGCCCGTTCCTTCTTCTTTCCGCCCCACGGGTTTCCGTTTTCATATGTGTCCCAGAGTACCTTTTCAAGGCGCTCTGGGGTTTTCCTTTCCTCAAGGGCAAGCTCCCTGAGGCCGAGTGTAACTCCAACAATGTCCACGCCTCTTGGGCAAGTGTTTTCACAAAGCCTGCAGGTGGCGCAGCTGTAAAGCTCATCCACGTAGTTGGTGCCAGTTTGTGCTGAACGAATGAGTTTCCTCATGTTCAGCGGGTTCCCCGTGTATCTCTCAATGGGGCATTCAGCAGAACAAACACCACACTGGTAACAGACATTACCTACGTTTCCTGTCAGCTCATTGACATGGTCCCATCTCAGGTCGTCAATTTCAATCACCATTTTCCACCTCCTAGTTTCTGTGGCGTACTGGAAATCTCATCCTTCTGCAGGCCGTTGATAAGGTTGCTCATCTCCGTAATCTTTGACGCGAACCGCCTTCCTTCCGAGGCACTGACCCACCACAGCTGAAGCCTCTCCGGATCTATTCCCCTTGCTTCCAGGAACCTGCGCCAGCGCTCCATTCTTTTCTCCGTATGCTCATTTGCATCAATGTAATGGCAGTCGTTCAGATGGCATCCTGTCACCAGGACTGCTCCTGCATTACGGGCGAATGCATGCATTACAAGTTTCTGGGAGATCCTGCTGGAACACATTGTGCGTATGACCCTGGAGTTGGATGGGTATTGAATCTTGGAAATACCGGCCTGATCCGCACCTGCATAAGAACACCAGTTGCAAGCGAAGACTACGAGCTTTTCTTCAGGATTCTCCTCGGTCGCTGCATCTATCTGAGAAATGATTTCCTCATCAGTGAAGTTTGGCATTGTTATTGCGTCCACGGAGCATTCTGCAACACAGTTCCCGCAGCCCATACGCTTGGCTGGTATGACTTCTACAGATTCCCTTATCTTTCCCTCTATGGCATCGTAGGGACAAACTGCTGCACAACGCATGCACTTGGTACATTTGTCATAGTTGATCTCCGGTATCAGGGGCTCCTTTTCTATGACATCCCTGAAGAGTACTCCTGCGGCCTTGGATGCAGTTGCAAGCCCCTGGGCAATGGATTCTCTTACGTCCTTCGGCCCCTGTACCGTACCTGCAAGGTAAACGCCGGATACCGCTGCTTCCACAGGTCCAAGTTTCGGGTGCATCTCCAGCAGGAACCCTTCCTGGTCCCTTGAGAGCTTAAGCTGGCTGAATATATCGTTCTGTTTGGGCTCAAGTCCGATGTTAAGGACCAGGCGGTCCGTTGGAATGGATATCTCCTGTTCAGCAAGCTCATCAAAGACTCTGACTGAACCATTGTCAAATTTGATTGCCTCCTCCGGTTTCTGGTCCTGGGAATACCTGAAGAACTGTACTCCGCTTTCTCCCGCTTTCCTGTAAAGTTCCTCAGCATATCTTGAATATGCACGTATGTCCTTGTAAACGATCCTGACGCGGTTACCGTTCTCGCGCAGCCTCACTGCCTGGTCAAGCATTGTGGAACAGCAGAACCTTGAACAGCCTTTTTCATCAGTTCGGGATCCAACACACGATGCGATTGTGACCCTTTCGTCCCTTATGCCATCAATGCTGTTTTCCAGGTCCAGTGACGAGATGACCACGCCCTCATTTCCATAGTTGAATTCAGTCGGCACATATGGTTCTGCACCGGTTGCCATTACAATGGCGCCCACTCTAAGATTGTTTCCGTCAGAGAGTTCAGCTTCGAAATTGCCTATGAAACCTGAAACATTATTTACAACAGTTGAGGCATGAAGTATGACTCCCGAAGCCATGGCGTGATTTATCTTCCTCTTCAGAATTTTCTGCGCATTCATCCCGGTTGGTCCAAGTTCACCAAGCCTGTTCAGGATTCCCCCAAGCTTTGAGTCTTTCTCAATGAGGTGAGTTTCGATACCCATCCTTGACAATGCCTCTGCAGCTGAGAGCCCTGCAACGCCTCCTCCAACCACCATTGCTCTTCTCTCAACCGGCACCTCGATCTCTTTCAGCGGCTCCAGGTGCCTGGCCTTGGCAACCGCCATCTTGGCCAGGTCAATGGCCTTGGATGTAGCTTTCTCCTTTTCATTCTTGTGCACCCAGGAATCCATGTTCCTGACATTTGCCATCTCAAATACGTAAGGGTTTAGCCCCGCCCGGGAGCAGACACGCTGGAAAGTGGTTCCATGCGTCTTGGGTGAACATGCACTCACCACAACGCGGTTGAGGTTTTTCTCCTTGATTCTTGAGATTATCTCATCCTGCGTGTTTCCCGCACAGGTAAACTTGTTTTCCTCCACGTAGCCAACATTTGGGAGATTCCTGATCTCATTGGCAACAGCCTCAACATCAA
>JBJKQJ010000177.1:0-2523 GCA_046705445.1 Thermoplasmataceae archaeon | reverse complement strand
TACCCTTCGATCATTCTGAGAATACTTGCACCTTTTCCATAGCTGATTTCATCAAATATCTGTGCTATGTCATCGGGGCTTTTGACCTCTGCATCAATGGGATGTGAATTTTTAAGTGAATCACTTTTCAGGGCACCTTCAGTCCTAAGATGCACCAGATCACCCAGTGTGTCCCACTCAGGGTGTATCTTGGTCAGAATCTTGTATGCCATGAAAGTTGCAAAACTCTCATTGAGCCACAGGTCGTTCCACCATTCCATTGTAACAAGATTTCCAAACCACTGGTGGGCAAGTTCATGTGCAATGACAGCCCCTGTGGCCTTATAGACTGATGAGCTTGTGGAGTTATCAATACTTAGGTAGATCTCCCTGAATGTAATGGCACCCCAGTTTTCCATTGCGCCGGCACTGAACTCAGGAACTGATATGATGTGGACTTTAGGCAGTACATACTCTATTCCAAAATAGTCCTCAAACTGGTCCAGAACCTGGGCAGCAATTTCAAGTGGAAATTCAGAAGTTGTTAGTTTTCCACTTGGGGCTGTCAGAATTATATCTGTATTGCCTCTTTTCAGAGAACGGGAATCAAATTTCCCCACACCAAGGTAAAGGAGATAGGTTGACATTTTAGGGGTTGTGCCGAAACTTACCTTCTTTCTAGTGCCGTTGACCACTTCGCCTGAAACAGGCATATTGGATATGGCCACTAGATTTTCGTCTATTTCTACAGTAATATCGAATGTAGACTTATATCCTGGATGGTCGACGCAGGGGAACATTCGCCTTGCGCCTGTGCTTTCAAATTGGGTGGTGAAAATATCTTCTGCGTCTGACTTAGCAAGGTACAGGCCTGTTAGAATCCGTGGAATATTGCCCAGGAAGGTGATTTCTATTTCGTGTTCACCCTTGCCGGAAATGTCCACAGATAGGACCTGCTCATCTGCAAGGTAAGTATATCCCAGGTCCTTCTCCCCTTCTTTGACCGATTTGACCGCAAGATCCACGCAATCAAGTTTCAGGTTCTTCTGATCGCTGGAAAGTGTTATTCGTTCTACTGCAGAATATGAAAGTTTCTGGCTGTCTATGTTAAGAAAAATGTTGTAGTTTTTAATCTCCGTGATAAAATCACTCCTCAATTAAGAGGAATGTTTTGATTCAATAAATATTGGTTGTTCAAGAGTTGCCTGCCAAAATTCTGGAGTTCATGGCCAGAAGTTCAAGCCCCTTGTCTATTCCTTTTGAGAAACTCTCCTTCCTCATGGACTGTAACTTCTCCCCAATTTCTTTTTCCCTCCCAAGGCCTAGAAATGGAATCAGGCGCTCAAGGAGCATTCCGGTATAACCTGTGCCTTCGAAGTACTTCTCCATATTTCCAACAATTTTCTCGAGAGACTGGAACATCCTGCTGCGCTGATCAGGATTCATGCTGATTGCCAGATAAACTGACATGGTATCCTGCCTCTTTACCCTGTCAGTGTTTGTGAGTTCCATGAGTTTCTGGTAATTCTCACTGCCTTTAAGCCACGCAAGTGCATTGAGGATCCTGAGTCTGTCCTCGTCAGATTTTGAGTGAGCAAGCAGTTTCTCAATTTCCTCGAACTTGTTGGTTACTTCTGCATATGCCACGCCAACAGCCTGTCTTACGTCAGGATCTGTTTTGAAGAAATTCTGGAAATCCTCAGAAATCTTTTGAGCAAAATCTCTGTCCAGCATTGAAAGATTCAGGAATACTGTGCCCCTTAGAATTGAATTGTTTTCATCCTCCATTGCCTTCTTAACACCAAGTTTGTCCATCTGCTTTCTGTAATACTCAACAGCTGTCTGCCTGACTTTCTGGTTCTGTGTGAGAATGAGATTGAGTGCGAGGAATTGGGCCGATATTTCCTGCGTTACAACATATTCACTTTCTGCAAGGAATGGAGACAACTTTTCGAGGTACTCAGCAAGCCCTATATGGCCAGATCTGAGGAAAGCGAACATATCCCCAACAACCCCCCATGAGTCCAGATAGTTGATCTCAGATGAGTTGGATTTTATTCGGTCCATGAGGTCTTTATCATACAGTACCCTGTAAAAGCCACTCTGGTTTGCATTTAATTTGATGAAGTCCTTAGAATCAATCTCCAGCTGTTTCCCATCCATCAGGATAGACTCCACTTTCCCCTTTCTCTTCACTGTAAGGGGAACGAGCCAGACCGAGTCATCCTTCTCGGGGCTGAAACGGAACCTCTCCTGTTCAATTTTAATCCTGTTTCCATCCAGTGAGGCTTTCAGGACCGGATAACCCTCTTTCCTTATCCATGCCTCCATTACTTTGGATACAGGCATTCCGGATACATGTTCTATTGAGCTCCATAGATCTGATCCTTTGGCATTTCCGTACATGTGATCCTTAAGGTACTTTCGTATGCCATCCCTGAAGTTGTTTTCACCAACGTACCCTTCGATCATTCTGAGAATACTTGCACCTTTTCCATAGCTGATTTCATCAAATATCTGTGCTATGTCATCGGGGCTTTTGAC
>JBJKQJ010000176.1:0-3710 GCA_046705445.1 Thermoplasmataceae archaeon | reverse complement strand
GAGATATATGCCACAGCTATGACAAAGGTAAACTGGCACTGGCCCCAGAAGACATATTTCCAGGCTACAGCCAGGAACAGGTAAAGTCTTCATTGAGGGCTATCCTTGAAAAGGTCCCCTCTAATGTTAAGTCTGGATTCTTTGGCCATGGGGAAGACCTGCCTAAGGCATTTGACAAGGAACTTGCGAGACGCAAAGCCGAGCTTGCCTGAAGATTTCAGGTAAAAATCCGGGCAGGAAATTTGTAAATGGTCACCGTTGGATCCATCCAGGCATCTTCATCTAGCCCGGCCTTTTCACATGCGGCCTCCAGAAATTCCATCTGATCAAAGCCCATTTCAGCTGCTGTCTGAGGAAGAAGTAGCCCTGTACTGCCCTGCCCGACCACCATGAGTCCGTCAGTGCCCAGCCTTAATATTTCATGGTCTCTGCCAGAATCTAATTTCACTTTTTCAAGTGCTCCCAATATGGAAATCTCTATGTCAAGGAATTCGAGTTCAGAACGTGTTATGGGCTTAAATCTCCCATCAAGGAACGCAGCATGAACAGCTGCCTTTCTTGTTGCTTCCCAGATTTCGTAAGTTGGATAAACGAAGCCGATACACCCCCTGAGTTCCCCGTAATTCTTCAGCGTTACGAATACCCCGGCCTTCTCACGCAGAGTTATATCTTTAATTCGTGGCCTGTATTTCATGCCTGATAACTGGGATCTGATGGAAGTCAACGCTATGTCTTTCAGTTTCCTGCCGTGGTTTTCATCTAGATCATTGAGATATGTGCCGGAAAATTCGGACTGGGGATTCATTGAATACGTATTGCCTCATTGATTTTAACTTTTAAAAACCCCTGCCAAATATATCAGAAGAATATTGCTTTAGTCTATAAATTAAGAGCATCACTACAGAAATAATTTAAATATGTATATTTGCATATTAAAATATGGAGCCACTGCTGAGGACCCCTTCAGTTGCCGGGCAATTCTACCCTGAAAACCGGGAAGAATTGATGTTGTTGCTTGGCTCCCTTGAAAAAGAAGCATTAAACTGGAAACCAAGAGTTTCAGGAACTGTCTCGGGACTCATAGTTCCACATGCAGGTTTTATGTTTTCCGGTAAAACTGCAATGACCGCTTACCTGGCACTGAAAGATATGAAAATTGATGATTTCATTATAATTGGCCCCAACCATTCTTCCAGACCCAGGCATGCTTCCATCTACCCTGCCGGAATCTGGGAGACTCCTTTGGGTACGGTTGAGATTAATGAAATAGTTTCAAATTTATTTCTTGGAGAAGACCGGATCTTTGCACCAGATCCAGGGGCACATGCAGTGGAACACTCCCTCGAGGTGGAATTGCCTTTCATGCAATATGTTCTTGGAAACAACTTCAGCATAACTCCTATTCTAATGGGAAACCAGGAAAAAAAGGAGGCCATGAGAATTGCCAATTTCCTTTATGAGAAAGACCTGAAAATACCCCTCATAACTTCTACCGACCTCAACCACTATGAAAAATTGTCTGCTACCCTCAGGAAGGACAGCCTTCTCATTGATTCAATTACATCACTTGACGTGAACAGGTTTTACAGGATAATGGAGAAGGAGAAGATATCCGCATGCGGTTATGGCCCTGTTGCAGTACTGATGGAATATACGCGTTTGAAGAACGGCCGGATAGAACTGATTGATCATTCCACCTCATACCACTATTCTAAGGACATGGAAAAAGTGGTGGGGTATGCATCTCTCGTTTCAATAATCTGACCTTGACAACAATTCATCAGACCAGATGCAAGTAAAATCCAATGGATGTTACTATGAATCCAAGCGCCACCATGGTTACAATCCAGAAAAAGTAGTTCCCTTTCACTGATTTGCTTATCCCTGCACCAAGTGCTGCCAGCGACAATATGGCCACAACAATGGAGATGCGCCCATCAGACGGAACGAGCACTGAAAAAGCTAATGGAATCATTGAACCGCTGAAACCGCTGAGAACTGAAATAGTAGTTCCCACTACTGATTCGAGCATGATATCTCTTCCAATTTTACCCCTGATGAGATAAGCAGGCGATCTGAGATTGAGCTGTTTGGAAGTCCTGGAGATCTCCCCTCTCAATCTAGAATATTCAGCAATAAAGAAGCTGAAACCACCTACAAATGCAGAACCAAAAGCAACTCGCAGAGCAAGATTAATTCCAATAACATCCCCGTATATGAGAGACCGAGAGATTAGCATCAGAGTGGTAATTATTCCATCTGAAAGCCCCAGCGTAAACGGGAAAAGCAGATTTTGTCTATTCATTCCTTCTTATACTTTCTATGAGTTTCTTACCAACGGCGATTTCATCTACTGAGTGTATGACCGCTCCGGTTTCTTCAATGTTTTCTATCAAAACATCAAAATCAATTGATGTCCCTTCAACTGTGATTATGGTACCCATGGTTTCCATATCCATCTCTGTCACACTAACATTCACGGCCTCAACACCAGGGACTTCTTCTATGGCATTTGCAAGCTCCAATAGAGTGGGCCTGTTAAGTCCCTTGTCAACATCTAATACAACTCTCCTTACATTCATTTCAATACCACTGGTTGAAAACAAACTGATTCAAGGGGCGAATAAAAATCAAAAACAACCGACATAGCCAAGGCTGGAGCGGATAATTCTCGTAGCCGATTACCGCCAGGCTCTTCTTTTTCACAAGTAACGTCGGTAGACACTTTAGCCTCCTGTATTTCTATATCAAGATTAGATTATTAATCCTTACTCTCGGTGACCTTGGCAAATCTCTTATTTTCTGATGATTTTGTTACTTCTTTTACGAATTTCTCCAAAATAGTTCAGAGAGGGGAATATTCCCCTGTGAGTTTCTTCATGGCGCTATTGATCCTTCCAGAGTACCTTACAAGGTCAAAGACGATCACAATGACGAATATTCCGAATATGACCGTCACTCCGAAAAATACACCATCAAGTGTTATGGATATGGAGTGGTTGGGAAGTATGATTGTTGCAGTAATGAGAAGATACTCAATAGCAGCTATTGAAACCCCATAGAGATAAATGAGCTGATTAATCATTCGCGAAACGAATTTCACTCTCTCAAGATCCACGGATGGCTGAAGAGTTCTCTTCATAGATCCATATAATTTCTCTATCTCAGTCCCAGAAGATCTTGCTGCTCCGCTGACTGCCTCCGAAACTCTGTTCGGGTCGTCATTTGCGCTGCTTACCAATCGCTCTGCAGCTTTGCTGGCCTGACTGCTTACGAAGAAGTCAAGGAGTTCTTTCATAAAGGAAAGGTTCAGAACGTTTTCGAGTTCGGAAACTTTGTTTTCCAGATCGCCTATATAATCCCCGAAGCTGCCCTTTACAACACGGGCTATAACAAAGGTTAATGCAAGTATAGCAGTGGGAATAAGATATAGGATAAGTTCCATTACTGACTAGGAACTGACTTTCTAGTTAAAAAATTTTTACATTGAAAAATGATCCGAATGCGAAACTTATCCCTTAATGAAGTTAAACTTCTTGAGATCATCAAGAAGGTTTAGTCCTTCTGATGTTATCTGATATTTCTGTTTCGCACCGCTTGAATCACCTATTTCCAGAAGTTTGCCATCAAGGAGTTCGTTGACCGCCCTCAAAGCCGACCTGTAATTCAGGTTGCATTTGTAAATAATCTTTGTAATACCTATCTCGCCA
>JBJKQJ010000175.1:0-5520 GCA_046705445.1 Thermoplasmataceae archaeon | reverse complement strand
TTCCATGACCATACTTCCCTTTCTGACTTACGGAATTGATAGAAAAGGTTCAGGGCTTTACATTTACTCTCTTGGCCTTGAGCTCTTCCTTTACCTTATGCTCGTACCCGTATTCCTGAGAGACATTTACCTGATCCCCATGACCCTTTCAAATTTCGGAATTAGCTTAATGAAGGTGCACAGATCTGCTGGTTTTGAGTGGGCAAATAAGAAAATCATGATCTTTGTAGTCCTGTCATTCCTTATGTATCTGCTTGGAAGCCTGTTGCAGATTATTATTCAGCCTGCTGCCGCACCTGTGACACTGGTATCCCTCAAGAATGTGTTCATATATCCCGGCCAGACTTTTCCGTTCCTTTTTGATTTTGGAGCGAAACTGTTCGGAAATGCAATCACCATCACCATGAGCCCACTCACCCTGGTCGTTTTCAGTTTTGTTTCAGCGCTCGTAGCTGAGAACTATGAGGGTTTCTTTACTGTTTTGAAGAGAAATGGTGGAGGTTCTTTCAAATCCCTTATCTATGGAGTAACAGCAGCGCTGTCCTGCCAGTGTGAGGCCTGTATTTCACTTCTCCCTGCAATGGTATTCATCCTTGTAACCGCCACAATGATCCCCTTGATTATTGAAAGCCTCATTTTGCTTTACCTTTCCAACTTGCTCATAAGGAGGTACCTGGACGGGCGAATGCCGGTAATATTCCGCCACCTCAGTACAGTCTATGGAAAGGTCCAGATTTTCTTTGCATCATTTCTAATACTTATATTGACGCCGCTTGAGCTTATGGGCATATATCTGGGATGGCTTGCCTCGCCGATTTTCTTCTTTGGCATGTCAATGCTCAATACCCTTGCTGGTTACGTATTGGTAAAATACATTTCTGGTTTCATAAAGTTAAAGACGAACCCCTCACTCAGTGTTATTCTCCTTTCCATAGGAACCATAATTTCCCTTATCTGGTACTATCCACCGGCAACGCTATCAGCGTTCAACAGTGGACTGGTATTTTCTGTAATGGCCGTCTCAGGGCTTGTATCCGGGATATCATTCGGGTTTTCCCATGCGCTTTTGAAGAGAGGTTACGTGATTCCTGAGGCAGTTTCCCTCATTTATGGCATTTTCGTCATAGTGATATTTTACCTGACCATAGACTACAGGTTGAACCTTTGGCCTGAATTTTCACTTACTCAGACGGCCATATTCGAAATTATAGGCTGGGCAGTGATGCTGCCGGTTATGTGGATCTTCACACAGATTGCAATATATGCAGCGCCTGATCTACCTCTGACATTTTCTGCCAGGATGGGCAATATACAGGATACAGAGACCTCATGACGTGCTATTGCCATCCTTAACATGTAAAGGATGCGTTTCTAATCATTTTGTACAATTATTAGTTAGTGACTTAAATGGACACGGTTAATGTAAACGTAAGAAACAAAATTCACTCCTCAAAAAACACTAAAAAGATCTCAGAGAATGCAGAAACCACAATAAACATTGGAGACAACCTGTTCTCACTTATGCTCATTTCAATTGCAGCATTGGGAGTATGGGCAATTTCTGCGGTATTGTTCTTCTAAACCGCTTTTTTCGGATTAAGATTATGGCTGGCCTGATTAAGCCAGGCCAAGCTCATTGAGTTTTTTCATAACTTCCACAGCGTGTTCCTTTGGAGATACTTTCGGGTACACGTGTGCAACTTTACCGTCCCTGTCTAGTAGATAAGTTACCCTGCTTGCAGAGTTTCCACCCAGGACGCCATAATTTGCTGAAATCTCCTTCTTGTCATCTGCAACCAGAGTGAAGTTCAGCTGATACTTGTCTACAAAATTCTTGTGTGACTTCTGGCCGTCTGTGCTGACTCCAAGTACTTTCACGCCGGCCTTGACATATACTTCGTTGTTGTCCCTGAAATTACAGGCTTCGGTGGTGCATCCGGGTGTATTGTCCCGAGGATAGAAGTATAGAACAACCGGTGTTCCTCTGAAATCGCTAAGTTTTACCGGACTTCCGTCCTGGTCGACCGATGAAAAATCGGGTGCAGTTTCTCCTACTTTCAGTAATTCTGCCATATTCCACCTAGGGAACACGCTTATTTAATCTTTGCAAAAGTCTCAGGAGCTGTAGAAGGTCTTCATTATTTTGTCCCCGGGAAAATGGATCAGGACAATAGCCTCTCCTTTCTTGTTCCCCATTATATCTGAAGCGGATCTTTCAGATATTCCTGCAGCAATATACTGTTTCTTTGAATTCCTGATAAATACCATGCTGTTCTCTTCCACGTTGGGATCAACTTCCGTAATGCCCTGTGCGAAAACATTGGCCCCGTTTATTATGTGCGGAACAGCACCATCGTCAACTGTCACGTACATTTTGTCAGGCATTGTGTCGTTTAAGAGAAATAGTGTGGGGATTATCTTCTCTCCTACATAAACGTAAGGCTTGCCGTTAACAAAATAACATTTCTCACCCTTGCGTTCGTCAACCTCAACTGATGTGGTCTCTAGAGTGATTCCCAACTTGCTCAGGGATTCCCTGAGTACCTTAACGTCCTTCTTTGATACAAAATGCCTGGCCATTTAAAGTCACCTTATGAAGACCCGGATATTCTCCATTTCGTCCTTTATTACGTCTGAACCTTTTTCTAGTATTCTTGAAATATAGGGCTTAATCTTCCAGGAGAGATCCCGCTCTGTATCTGTAAACTGCCACTCTCGGTTCCTTGTTTCTCCTATACAGTCAAGAAATGCGTAAAAGATTGCTTTTTGTACATTGGAGTTGCCCATGCTCTTCTCGGCCTCCCTTAGTGCCTTTTCCCTGCCGAGCGTAAAATAATTCCTGATAATGTCCACCAGATACTGCGAATCCTGGGACCATGCCTTAATCTCAATGTCTGACTTGATCTCAGCGATCCTTGATCGCTCACTTAAGCTGTCAATCTGGTCCATTGGCGAGCCCTTGAGTGAAGAGAAAGTTGAACTGTCCTCATCCGGAAACATCTCTGCAAGTATTGCCTTTCCAGTGGTTGGCCAGATGGTCTCAAGGACTTTCCTCTCTGAAAATGCATCCATGCTAATGCCTTTTCCATAGCTGTTAAGGGCAGTCACGATAATATCCTCAGGAACATACTTGAATGGATATTTCTCAACAAGTTCCTCTGCTGTCCTGTAACCTGTATCCCCAATTATGTAATACCCACGCCTTATTGCTTCCGAAACTCTGAATGTGGTTGATTCACGTATGAAAGTCCTGTCATTCATCTTTCCAGCCATATACAGGCTCAGAGCCTGGGTGGGGATTTCTTGAACGAGATCGCCTATAAAATCAAACCTGAAGCTGAAATCAGAGCCAATGTCGGGAGTTATCATATGCCTCAGCAGGCTCTGCAGGAGGTTATAAGATGAATTTTCATAAAAACGGAATTTGACTGTGTTAAGATGAAGTATTTCCATAGAGTGCCCGGTTCCCGGAATTTCAAGATCACCATCCTTCTCGTCGAACTGAATATTCTCATCTTTCAGCACGCTCTTAAAGAAATCAACTCCGGGACTGCTGTTTTTGCAGGAACCCAGATAAAAAGAGCCTGAAGAGTATATCCTGCTTCCTTTTGTCTTGGCCAGGGAAGAAAATGCAAGCATCCGCCAGAGTGGATTGTCATAATGCTGTATTCCCACAAGCACGCTGTCGTCGGTGACACCGCGTTTGGCATATTCTATGGTCCCATAGGGAGTTTTCAACATCCCAAAGATAGGCGCGGAATCAGACTCCATGATCCGATGAGTTTCACTGAGACCCGAAAGAAACTGGTCCGCGGTTTTGGTGAATTTATCATAATTTTCTGAGTGCTGAAGCGCTTCAACCTTCTTCCTGTATGCATTAAAATTGCAGAACATCCCGCCTTCCAGGCATTCTGGAACAAGTTCAGAAAGATTTTCAAAAAGTCCTCTCAGGTGTTCAATGAATTCTTTCTGTTTTTCCTTGGAAGTGGACTTCAGCCTCATTGAAGTTATTTGTTGTCCAGCTGCCTTATGGCTTCTGCCCTTACAGTCACAGGTATAGGCACCATTGATTCTATTAGTTGAACGGTAACTTCTTCCTTGTTTGAATCAATGGAGATTATCTTGGCTTTCTCGCCCTTGAACGGCCCATCTATGAGTTCAACAAATGCCCCAAGCTCCAGGCCTGTAACTGCAGGTTTCGGCGTAAGGTAGTGTTCAATCTCCTCCAGTTTTATGTCTCCTTCTACACTTCCCTTGTATCCCTTTATGCCCTTTGCAATGAAACTCACCCTGTCAGGATGCATGGTTTCAACAAACACATACCCCTTGACTTCATAAGGTGACATTACAGCAAGAACCTCATTGGTAGCATTAGGGTCCCTCTCAAGCCTTTCCTGCTTGTCCTTTTCACTCTGTCTTTCCAGATCCTTGGAGACCGGGTATTCATTCCCAACAGTGGTCTTGAGGGCCATGATTAGAGGAGCCAGTGTAACCGAGAATTTGTGTTCTACCTTGTGTATGCCGTCTTCAGATTCCAGAACGACTTTGAATGTGGCCGTATCGCCCTGGTATCCGCCCTTAGGAGAAGTTATAACTAGAGTAAGTCTCCTCTCTTTCTTTGCATCCACGTCGAATTCGTCCACAACATTTAGTGTGTCGATCGGGTTCAAAGTGAATGCCTTAGGCTTCTGGTCCTGAATGGTTACAAACCATTCTACAAGCCTGTCAACCTGCTTAAATTCAGAGGAAAGGGTCAATTTGAACCTTCTCTTTGAACTCTGTATATTCTTTACAACAATAGGGATATCAAGGGACCTGTCACAGCCCATTACTTCGTCTTTAACCTGAAATTTGATCCATTCAAATTGACTTTCAGCGTTTTCCATTTCACTACACCTACGGGAGATGGATGTAAACTCCCATGATCAAATAGATAAAAAATCCCAGAAGCCCCAGGATAATGATTCCTACCCCAGTAATCAGGACTACCTTCAGGTATTCATCCCTAGAAGGTTTCTTGGCCATCTTAAGTATTCTTGAATACTTTCCCTTACCAATGCCCCCAATTCTTCTTTCAAGTTTGTCCTGTACATCTAGGAGCTTATCATCTATAGTCATGATCTCTCGGAATTCCTAAGTATGATTAAACATAAAGCTTTTGCCAAAGTAGTAAAAGCCAACTCTGATTTTGAAAAAGCAAAACAGCAGCAGAACTGTTTCAACAATGATTCAAAATAATCATAAAAATGAAAATACACAAATAACAGCAAATAGTTGAATATGAGAAAGAATGTGCCTGTGGCCCGCCATTACTTAGGAGGTGATCCATCCGCAGGTTCCCCTACGGATACCTTGTTACGACTTAACCCTCCTCACTGACATCAGATTCGAGGTTGCCCTTTCGAGCATACCCTCATCCAACACCAGCTCGGATGGTTTGACGGGCGGTGTGTGCAAGGAGCAGGGGCATATTCACCGCGGGCTGTTGACCCGCGATTACTACGGAATCCACATTCATGA
>JBJKQJ010000174.1:0-3544 GCA_046705445.1 Thermoplasmataceae archaeon | reverse complement strand
TATTCCAATGGTCCAATGATGTTTCCATCTTCCCATATTTTCACGCTATTCTGTTCAAGTGAGTCTTCAATCCTATAGGCTGCCGGCAAATCGTCATACTCAACCAGGACAGCATCAGCCGCCTTTCTGGCATCTATTCTTGACTTAGCAGTAACTGCACCAATGCAGTCTCCGATAAACCTCACATTTTCTGAAAATACTCTTCTCTTGTGCTCTCTTTCTCCTGAACCCCAAGTAGTCTTGTCATCGAAACATGTGACTATATCCACAAAGCCGTTAGATCTTATGGCTTCCGAGGCATCTATTCTTTTGACCGTTCCATGTGGCGAAGAGCTTGTTATTATCCTGGCGTAAAGCATTCCCTCTTTCTTCCAGTCACCGGTATACCTGGCACTTCCGGTAACCCTCTCTCTTCCGTCTATTCTAGGGTGACTGATATCTTTGTGTGAAATTTCACTATACTCGGAAATCAGAGATGGTCTCATTCAACACCCCACCGTTCGCCTATTACCTCCAAAATGGCATCAACAATTTTCGTATATGCTCCGCATCTGCAAAGGTTTCCCGACATCGCTTCCTTTATACTTGTTTCACTCATTCTTTCGGTTGCCTGGTTGACTAGGGAGTATGCTGACATTATCTGGCCAGAAGTGCAGAAACCACATTGAAACCCGTCTTTGTCTATGAAGGCCCTCTGAATTCTCTCCAACTCTCCATCTTGTGCCAAACCCTCGATGGTTATAAGGCGGCTCCCGGACGCTTCTACTGCCAGCATATTGCAGGAACAAATGGGCTCATCATCAATCAGCACGGTGCATGCACCGCAAGCAGACTCGTAACATCCTTTCTTGGGGCCAGTCAGGTTAAGGTGATCCCTTATTGCGTCTAGAAGAGTTTCCCTAGTGTCAACTAACATTTCTGAATTCTTGCCATTAACATTTATCTTCACCAGCACTTTCTGCGGTTCCAAATTAATCAAGCCTCCAACATTTTAATCGCATTCGTCATGGCCCGCTTGGTGAACACATACATCATTTTTCCTGTGTATTCTGGAGTCAGTTCGGGAGAAACGGGTGGGTCAAAGCTATCTTTTACCAACTGGGATGCCTGTGATATATCTTCCTCGGAGATTACAGATTTACCCTCAATCATCTCCTCGGCATCCCTAAATCTTATGGCTGTATCCGCCACGCCTCCCAAAGCAATTGAAACGTTACTGAATTTTCCATCAAAGAAGGAAACGTTAATTGAAATTAGAAATATGGGAAAATCCCCGTGTCCCAATGTGAGTTTTTGAACATCGAAACCAGATTTCTTCTTCGGGATTTTGAATTGAACTGCGGTGATGATCTCATCTTCTTTCAAATCGGTTGTGAGTGTTCCTTTGAAGAAATCTGTCACCGGAACGATTCTCTTATTTTTTTTGTACGACGTAATGATGACGTCCGCATTCAAGGCGAGTGCAGTAGCACACAAATCTGCTGCAGGGTCACAATGAGCCAGGCTGCCACCTACTGTGCCCCTGTTTCTGACGAGAGGATGTCCAATCCCCGAGACAGTTTTTGAGAGCAGCGGCAATTTCTGTCTAACTAGGTTCGATCGCTCCACATCAGAATATTTTGTGAGCGCACCGATTTCTATAATATTGGTAGCCCCGTCGTTTCTTGAAAACTCATGAATGTATGAAAGCTCTTTGATGCCTTTTATATCTATTATGTGAGGGAATTCGAAACCCATTTTGAGCACTGGGATGAGGCTTTGACCTCCAGCTAACACCTTTGCACTGTCCCTATATTTTGAAAGAAGTGAAAGTGCATCGTTTAATTTATCTGGAGAGTAATAATTAAAAGGTTCCAGAATCATAAAAAGGTATATTGAAGCACTTACTTAATTTTTCTCAAGTAAATATTAGTTTGAAATGAATTCTAATGCGGGCAAATCTAACTTTTTAGAAAACAACAAAGTCAAACATTGTTTGATAATAGTAGCAAAGCAAATACAAAACAGGATCTGGAGTCTGGGAATTGGCACTCTATTTGGAAGCGCGGACCTGATACTCATTAACACTATTAAATAATGGCTTGCTATTGCTTCTCTAATGGGTCTTAAGCTCCAAGCCTTTGCATTTACCTCTCTAGCACATTATGCTAACGACGGCAACTCTTTGCTGTATCCTATCCTGATAACCTTTTACATAAGACTTCCGGGCGCGAACATATCGTTGCTGGCTGCCATTGCCGCAATTTTTAACCTAGTTTCTGGTTTTGCAAGCACTCCTGTCGGCAGGTATGCAGACAAAACCGGCAAGTATGGGCCGATGCTGAGCTACGGGATTGCACTTTCTGGACTGAGCACTGTGTTTTTCACACTGCCTTTTGTTTTTCATTCATACATGTCTCTTTATCTCATATTGGGCGCAGTTACGCTTGGTCTTGGCCAATCTTTCTATCACCCATTGGGCGCGACCGTGCTCCGCAACACGTTTAACGCATCAGAATCACCGAAGGTTATGGGCGTAAATGGCTCTTTCGGGAGCTTAGGAAGAGCAGTGATGCCTACTTCAGTTGGCTTCATGATGGCTTTTATTGGTGAGGCAATGGGATTGACAATATATTCAGCTTATAGTTTTGCAAGCGCACTTCTTATTTTCTTGGGTCTCAGAAATATAAAAATATCAGGAAAGACTGGAAACGGAGTTGCAAGTAAGGCTGAAAAAACAAATGCCTCTCCTTTCAGGCTCTCCTTCATGACCTTCGTTTATATACTTACGAGCGCAGTTTTTCTTCGCGCCCTATTCATGACAGGTACAGCTACTTTCATTCCAACTTATCTTGAACAAGAGTATGGTAGTAGAACCCTCTCTTTCACCATCGTACTAATCGCATACCTTCTTCCAGTAATAGGTCAACCGGTTTTTGGTGCACTCACTTCAAGAAAAGGTGGGAAATTTTCTGTAGCCATAACATTCCTGTTATCTTCTATCGCGTTTGGAGGATTCTTGCTCTCGGGAGCAAACATTGCTCTTACGATTACACTCCTCGGGCTGTACACTTTCGCTGCTTACAGCCAGTTTCCGGTTTTGCTGGGATACGTTGGGCAGGTTGTCCCGAGAGACCACTCTGGCACTTCAAACGCAGTTGTTTGGGGAGTAGGTCAGACTATAGGTGGGGCAGTGGGTGCAGGAATGGTGTCTTTGCTGACCCTTTTCCTGCCATTGTCAGATTCGATGATCTTCATCTATGTCTTGGGCCTTTTTGCGCTGTTTTTCCTTCCGTTTATGCCATCGAGGGAGAAAGTTAAAGCGTATGCAGTAAGCACATGATTTTTTGAAGCTCCGCAATCTGGAAACCTTTGGTTACAATCTGACCCAAAGACAGCATTAATAATCAGTAATACGCACTTTGACTGAGAATACCATTAATGTGGAATGCTGAAAAACTAATTATCCATTAGTATTGTCAGATGGATTGTCATGTTAAAATGGGCCGATCTAAGGGGATGGATGGAAAAGGCAGAGGAAATTGGCGAACTGAAACATCTCAAG
>JBJKQJ010000173.1:0-4468 GCA_046705445.1 Thermoplasmataceae archaeon | reverse complement strand
TTCCCTCACATCTATTGCATTGATTATATCTGATGTGCCTACCACGCCTTCGAGCATCATGTTCTCGTCCACCACAGGAACAATGTGCAGTCTGTATTTTGTAAGTATTTCAGCTGTTCTCGTTATGGATTCCTGAGGTGATACCCAGGAAGGATTGTCCATTAGGGATGCACACTTGATCTTTACCTTGACCATGTCCCCGGCACGGTCTCCAGAAGGGTCTCCTGTGCCGCGTATGCTTTGCTTCTGCCTCCTGAACGTATCTTCTGCAATATCATCGAGCCTCAATATGCCTGATAGTTTCCCGTTCTTGTCCACCACTGGGATTTCAGATTCATCCAGGCCACGCATTTTTATGGATGCGTCATCAACGCTATCATCTTCATAAACAAATACGGGGTTGGAGGACATAATCTGGCGGTTTCTAAGGTCCCTTTCCCCCAGAATCTCAGAAAGGTTGCCTATGATGTCTGTTCTGGAGACTATTCCAAGAAGCTTCTCTTTCGCAAGCACGGGGAAGGCTGAAAGTCCAGTGTCTACAGTCAATCTGACAACTTCCATGATGTCATCTTCTGGCGAAAGCGAAGGAGTGTTGACCACATAGTTTTCGGCCTTGGCTGAAAGTTTAAGGCTTCTTCTTCTCAAGACTTCACGGAAGTTGAGCATACCCACGTACTTCTTTCCATTCAAAGCAGGTATTTGATTCACATCGACCCCCCTCATTTTTTCCATTGCTTCAGAAATTGTTCCATTGCTTATGTCCAAAGTTACCGGATTGGTTGTCATCAAATCCTTTACAAGCATTCTTACCCCCTTTGAACCATGTATTCTCCGGATAAAATACACTAGCCTTTTTTCAAATTTACCTGCCTTAGCGGGTAAAACTGGATACATGGCGACTTGTGGGTTCTTCAAGTTGAAGGGTATAAAAACCATATGTTCAGTGTTCAATTTTGAAGGTAATGTTTACAATAACATCTTACATTAATGGTTATGAAGTTTGGAGTAGCAGGACTCGGAAATCATGCAATCAACAGAGTAATGCCCGCAATTGCAGCAGCTGGAAATCAGATTACATCAATATACAGCAGGAATATTGATAAAGCTAGAAAAGAAGGTGTAAAATACAACTCCAGGGCCTTCGACAACCTTGACACAATGCTTGAAACTGGGGATTTTGAAGCCATTTATATCGCATCACCTAACTTTCTTCACTATTCTCAGACGAAGGCTGCCCTTAGCAGCGGCAAACATGTGCTTCTTGAAAAGCAGATGGCACTGAAATCCTCTGAGGCGAAGGAGCTGGTGGATCTTGCGAAGGAAAAGAATCTGAAACTTGCCATAGGTTTTCATATGCGTTTCAACCCAGCCATAATGGATGCCAAGAGAGTTCTTTCCTCCGGGGAGCTTGGGGATATTGCATACATTTCAGGAATGTGGGCTTACATGTCATCCCGTTCTTATGATAATCCTGACAATAAATGGTGGGCTGAAGATGAAAAGGTTGGAGGAGGATCTGTCATGGGAACAGGTGTCCACGTGATGGACACTTTGAATTTCCTTCTTGGACAGGCTCCAGACAGGGTATGTTCTTTCAGGAATCCCATGGGGGAAGTTATTGAATCTACTGAACATGTTACGTTACAGTACGGGAACACCATCGCAGATGCCATTTCATCCAGGTCTGTATCAGGAAATATGAACCATCTCAACATACATGGGTCCAAAGGCACCCTCACGCTGACAAATGTATTCGCAACTTCTGTAGAAACTTCCATGATTCGCGATGGAAAGAAGGTCAAGGATTATAGGGGAGTTGACGTCTACAAAGAGGAAGCCAGGGATTTTGTAAACCTTGTTGAAGGGAAGGAATCTCATATAGCCCTCGGAGAGGACGGGTACAATGTGGTAAGGATTGTTGAAAGCGCCTTTTCCCAGGATTCTGGAACGGATAAGCACAGATTGGCGTAAATGCCTAAATGTGTTTCCTATCCATAATAGATATAAATTGCTTAAAAATCTGAATTATTAATTAATAAATCTATTTTAAATACCAGATTTTTCTAACACATCTCGTATATGGAATCTGGTGACAAGCCCAAGTGGTACTCAACCCTTCTTGAACCTAGATTCTATGTCAAGACTGCCCATGAAATTCGTGTTGCCACTGCAACATTCTGGAAATGGGCGCTTTTCCCTTTTTCACTTGTAGCCACAGGACTGGTTGTTTCACTTTACATGGACAACCTCTTTGTCCCATCCATTTGGTATATGCGTGTCTACTTCTACTTCTTCTTTGTAACACAGATTTGGATGATTACGCAGTTTTTCCTTTACCTTAACTACAGGAAGATCAATTATGATCTGGGCAACACTTACACAGACCCTGTTCCCGACAAGGAAGTTACAGTGATAATCTCATCCTTCAATGAACCGGTTGAAATCTTGGAGAACACTGTTAGGGCTGTGAGGGCGAGCTTTACCGGCAAGGTCTTCATAGCAGACGACAGCACTGATGATGTTCAGGCAATTTCAAGGATGGCCTGTGATTACCGTGTTGCCTTGATGCACAGGGACAGCAGGACAGGATTCAAAGCAGGGGCGATAAACAACGTGCTGAAATTTGTAAGAACTCCATATGTTGTCCTGCTTGACAGCGATGCTGTTCCATCGAGTGAGTTTTTCTCCATATCAAAATCATACATCAGACATTACGATTTTGTGCAGTTCCCGCAATATTACGGGAACAGGAAAGCCTCCTATGTTGCTCTGGGAGCTTACGCGCAGCAGGTTCCTTTTATGTTCAGAATTATGCCTTTGAGGAGCCAGCGGGGATCTGCATTCATGCTAGGCACCAATCTAATATTCAACAGGAAATCTGTTGAGAAAGTTGGAGGTTTTGATGAAACATCAATAACCGAGGATCTCTCAACCAGCCTCAAGATGCATGAACTTGGATGCAAATCCGTTTATGCAAACCGGAAAGTAGACTCCAACAGTCCCCCCGAGACTTTGCGGGCATTTTTCACCCAACAGGAAAGATGGGCTAAGGGGACCCTTGGCGTATTCAGAAAGATCACTGAAACTGGAAGGAGAAAACTCGGTTTCAAGATCTATTTCGATTATTTTGTGGGTTCTTCGTGGTATCTCTACGGCTTTGCGTTCCTGTTCATGTCCCTGAGCGTTTTCCTATTTGCAGTTTTCCAGATTCAGTTTTTGATGGTCCCGTATCTCACTTACATAACGCTCTTTGTACCATATCTTGCCCTGACTCTGCTTATTTACTACACAACTATTCTTGAAACCGGGCATGGTGCAAAGGAAGTTTTCCTCAACATGAGTTTCAACGCCATCTGTTTTCCCATTTACATTAAAGCCCTCATGCTGGCGTTGGCCAGAAGAAATGTCCTATTCAACCGGACTCCAAAGAAAATGGGCAAATCCTCTGAGATAAAGAGGTACCGAAGCATTTCTCCGCAACTTGCACTCATAACAATGCTTCTCACTTCGGTGTTTGTAAGCGTCACTGAGGCAATTGTAAATTACCATCGGATAGAAGCTACCTTCAATGCCATCTGGGGCATATTCTACATAAGCCTGCTGATTCCCATCTATCTGTACCCGTACTGAGTAGATCTCGCTTATTTGAGCTGTTTTGTTGTAATCTTCACTAATAAAATTTATAATAATTATATGGTGATAACTTCAATCAGATATGTGCGCAGATTGCATGGAAAGCAGATGCGGTTGCGACGAATGCCGCACTTACAGATATTCAAGCATGTGCCCCAAATGTGGCTGTATACTGGAAATGCAGTGTTGCCTTGGGTATTGAGAAATTATTATATCAAAGGGACTTCTTGTTCTTCAGTTTCTCAATAAGATCAAGTATTATTCTTCCCCCAAAACCGATCAGGATCAGTCCCACTATCATGAGGATAATGGTCATGGCAACATTGAGGCCCACGAAGTAGGCTCCTGTAATAAAAACCTGTGCTCCGATCCCAAGTACAGCTAGGCCCATAATCATCAAGAGCAGGTTGCCAAGGAAGTCATCGCTGAAAAGTTCCATTTATATCATTTAAATTAGGCTTGACTAATACAAAGCCTTTTTGGTGAATCCAATTTTGAAATAATGCTTTTAAAAAAGGAAAAAGATGGGGTTTGTAAATTATTCATCCTGGGCAAGAACTATTCCATAAGCAATTTCACCAAGGGTGTTCTCATCAGATCCATAGAATAGATGCCTTGTTTGAGTGTACTCCAGAATTCCCTCAAGGCCCAGTTCTCTTCCAATCCCACTGTCCTTGTAGCCTCCTCTGGGGGCAGCTGCAGAAATCATGTGGTAATCGTTGATCCAAACAGTTCCTGCATCGACATCGGCAGCTAGCTTGCCTGCACGTTGCATATTCTTTGTCCAAATTCCAGAGGCCAGTCCATATTAGGAATTATTGGCTATGTCTACTAC
>JBJKQJ010000172.1:0-4218 GCA_046705445.1 Thermoplasmataceae archaeon | reverse complement strand
GTGGAATCTGAATAATACGGCGCAGCAGTTTCATCAGACCTACAATTTCGGAGAAAAGGTGACGCCAACAGCCATACAGCAGTTGACTTCCAATTTTACATTCACTCCGCTTAACATAGGCGTGATGTTCCTCATGCTCATACTCATAATAGCGCTCATTGCAGTATCGGCAAGATCAAGAGGCATGAAGAAGAAACTGAAGAAAGTTACCGAACAGAGCAAAACACCCTCACTTATACACAGGGAAGTGCCGGGTGAGAATGGGGACGAAAAGAAAAATTAATCAATCCCCTTACTTTTTTTAAACGTGACATTTTCGGTAGTATGTTATGATCCAAAAGAAGAAAAATGGGGCGTTGGAGTAGCAAGCAGGTTTCTCTCAGTGGGCTCAGTAGTTCCATGGGCTAAAGCTGGAGTCGGCTGCATTGCCACCCAGTCTTACGCAAATTATTCATATGGTCCGCATGGTCTTGAACTCCTCAAAGTAAGAGACTCGAGATCAACAATAGAAGAACTCACCTCCAAGGATGAGAATCGTCAAAAGAGGCAGGTGGCGGCAGTTGACTCCATGGGAGTTCCATTTGCTTTTACAGGTATGGATTGCATGGATTATGCTGGCCATATAACAGGAAAGAATTATTCCGTACAGGGGAACATCCTTGCAGGACCATCTGTGCTCGAGGCAATGGCAAGGGAAATGGAAAAGGGCGGGAAACTGGAGGATAGAATCCTGGCTGCGCTTTTCGCTGCAGAAGAGCAGGGTGGAGACAAACGTGGCAGACAGAGCGCCAGCATCTACATATCATCCCTTAAGGAACCCTTTGAGGAAGGTTCGGATGTTTACATGGATATCCGTGTTGAGGATTCCAGTGATCCACTGCCAGAGCTTAAAAGAATAATGGGGGTATGGCTCGCGACCTTTCACGAGAAGGAATTTGTGGACTTACACGACTACAGAGAACAGTTGAATAGGGCTTACCAAGCTGCAGGCGCACAAACACTGGAGGAATATGCAACTAACGAGAAAGTGGAGTTCAATATAAAAGATGGAAAAATTGGAGTATTTACACTCAAATACCTTACTAGAAATTTGACCAAATGATGAATCACTCAGGTGAAATTGTTGTATAATATTGGGGTAGTAGGAGGCAGCCAGGCGGATGAACGGTACCGCGAGATATCAATTGAGCTTGGAAGATTACTTGCCCAGAAGAAAGCCATTGTGTTCTGCGGAGGTATGACAGGCGTCATGGAATGGGTGTCCCAGGGCGTAAATGAAGCAAAGGGAACCATTGTGGGAATTCTGCCGGGTTCAAGCATGAAAGCGGGAAATGGGCATCTTACTGTAAAGATACCCACGGGCATCGGTTACGCCAGGAATTTCCTTATTGTCAGAGCCTCTGAAGCCATAATAGCTGTGGACGGCTCCAATGGTACTCTCTCTGAGGCAAGTTTTGCTGTATCAGAAGGAAAGTCTGTCATAATAATAGGCGACCTTCACTTAGTCAGAAAGAAGGAACAGGAAGGAAATATTTTCAATGTAAATTCTGCAGGTGAAGCTGTTGAGATAGCACTACGGGAAGCAGCAGCCCATCGGGACAGGGATGTGGAAAACGGTGCTATTACACACTAATCCTTTCCTGCTGTCATCCTGAGGACTGCAGTTTTGCCAAGGCAGAGAACGTTCTAAGTTTCCTGTATTCTTTTGCATAAATTGTGAGATACAGAACTGGCATAACATAGAATCCTGCTATATCAGAAATGACCAGGATTGTGAAAGGGACTGAAATGAATGGGTTCTGAATCGCTGCCAAATGCTGTGGCTGCAGGCTGTTAAATACGATGGAAACCGCTGCCAGTAATACGCCCACGGATGCCCAGAGAAAATTCTCCTTCCATGTGAAATGCGCTACTGTAAGTATGGCCAGGATTACCACAAATGTAGAAAAGGTGAGCAGTGGTGGTACAAGATTCTCAACCCTCAGTATTGCAGCTCCCATTGCAAGAAATACCGTTGAAACTACAAGGAGTGTTGAAAGCGATCTGAAAGGATTCATCTGAGTCCTGAATGTGTTCTGGCTTAAAACTCATCCCCTGAGGATTGCCGAAATTGTGTACCTGGACCTGGCGACCCATTGGTAAGCTGGTTCAGCCACCCTTATCAGTCTCAGGAACATAAGGAGAATCACTAGGGGAAATGCAGGGGGTGACTGCAGCAGAAGTCTGGAAATAGCACCCGTGGACTGCCACACTTTTTCTTTCTGCCGGTCAACTACATGAATGCTTTCCTGCAGGAGATTATAAGGGATTTTCACTTTCCTGAGCCGAGAGAATTCCTGGAGTTTCACGTAACTGAACTTATGGAGGAAGTCTACCTTCTTGAGAAATCTCACGGTAACATAGCAGAAATAGCAGGCCCCATCATATATCACTACGAATCTTGCATATGGGCTATGGCTTTCAGGAAGGCTTCCCAGTAAATTTGTTGAATCCAGATAATCCTGTTCCACTGCTATATGAGTTTGATAAAACTATTAATGTCTTGTTTCTTCAGGGGATTCCCTCATATTCTTCATTTTCTCTGTGGTGGTATAGTAGGAGCGGGCCCCAAGGTTTCTGGCTTCACTTGCAGCATATGCACTCTGGAGTCCTTTCTGACAGTAGAAGACATATACTTTATCCTTGCCGTTTTCCTCGATTAGATTCTTGATTCCACCAAGGTGGACGTTCAAGGCACCAGAATGATGCCATTCCTCGAATTTGGTCTTGCTTCTAATATCAATGACAACAGATTCGTAGGGGAGTTCCTTGATTTCATAATCCTCATCGGAAATGGAATGCATATAACTGTTCAGATCAGCACCATTCAAGATGGTGCGTTTTGCAAGGAGTTCATCAAGGATGGTGAAATTCTCAAAATCACTGTCAATGGTTTCTGGAGATGCGTTCAGCACAACATTCTGGGAAAACAGTGAACAGAATTCTCCTTTGCTGGTTACTGGAAAAGTCCCTATTTTTCGTGCAAGGGCCGAGATTTCATCTTTGTCGAGCCCAATGAGCGGCCTGTATACCGGGAAGTCAATTGTATGATTGATCGCCAGTAGATTTTCAGGGGTCTGGGATGAGACCTGCCCCATTGATTCACCAGTGATTATGCCGTAGGCTTTCCTCTCACGTGCAATTTCAATTGCAAGCTTGTAAAGGATCCGTTTGTAAGTGACACCGGGTATCTTGAACTTATTTGAGACTACAAGGAGATCTACCAGGGGTTTCCCATCTATAATGTGAATTTTTGGATTGTAACCAAGGCTCCATTTTTCCACAAGAGGTATGACTCCGCCAAGGAACTCAACTGTATCGATAGGGTGGGAGAGACTCAGAAATACAAAATCCACAGGAGACCCTCTTTTCATGAGCATCCATGCAGACACAGGAGAGTCAATGCCTCCGGAAACAAGGGCTACAAGGGGAGATTCTGAACCGAGCGGTAATCCTCCTGGACCTGGATACACTTCAGTGTAAAAATAAGCCCTGTTATTTCTGACTTCAATATCTATTTCCACTTCGGGGTTGGTGAGATCAACACCTGATGAAAAATCGTAGAGTGCGTCTCCCACCATAAGGTTGAGGTCCTTGGTGTTGAAATTCTGTCCTCCTGCCCTTCTAGACCTCACTGCGAATTTCTTTCCTCTGATTTTTTCAGAATAAAGTTCCACTGCTTTATCGGCTATTTCTTCAGGAGTACGGTAATTAAACTGGACAACGGGGGAATAACTCTTCACTCCCATTGTCCTGCTTAAAACATCAAACACGGCTTCCTGGACAGTGTAATCTGTGATAAAGATGCGCCCCTTTTCAGTTGTTATCCTTGCCTGTTCACTGAGTCTCTTAAGACCGTCGTTTATGTTGAATTTAAGCCGGCTTATCATCATGCTTCTTGCACGGCTTCCCTTGAGTCCCACTTCGGAGTAACGCACTATTATCAATTTCTTGTCATCTGTATTGTTCATAAAATCCTGTTAATCAAAAATGGTATGGCTCTGATAAGATGCCTACGTAGATTGGGTACTCCATTGTTACCCACTTTCTCTGCCTGGCTTCCCTCAGTTTTGCAGTTACATGAGACCATCTGGAAAGCGAGTCAGTTTCGTACATTACCACAAATTCCTGGTCTGCAATGCCGTACGAGTACGTGGTGTAGGAACGGATATCCTCATT
>JBJKQJ010000171.1:0-15240 GCA_046705445.1 Thermoplasmataceae archaeon | reverse complement strand
GTATGATTTGCCATCCCGGATACGCCTATTGAAAGGTACACCCCAGGTGAGATTGATACGCCTGTGAGTCCAATCTGCTGTTGTCTTGGAAGAAATTTCATATCCACGAGCGGTCTGGTGGCACCTACCGAAGCATCCAGGAGCTCTGCGAGTTTCAGGACTGCGGATATCTGGTCCCGCTTCTTTATGCCTCTCCCGATCCCGACCACCACGTTGCTGGCACCAAGGGGTCTGTAATTTTCAGGAACTGGAGTCTTTTCAACCATCTCATACTCCCTGTTGGGGCTGAACTCCAGTTCATATACCTTTGGTGAAGGGTTCCCTTCTGCGACTCTAAACATGCCAGGCCGCACAGTTGTCATCTGTGGATCTGTTCTGGAATAAATCGTTGCAATAATCCCACCGCCGAATGCAGGTTTATGCTGAATGAGCCGTGAATTCTCGATTCCAATATCCACGCAGTCTGCAGTCAGGCCCACCTCCAGTCTGGCTGCAATTATTCCTGCTGCCTCTCTCCCTTCCACTGTCGAGGGAAACACAACATAGCGTGGTTTCTTCTCCTTTATGAACTCGGTAAGTGCATCCGTGAAGGCCTCTATACGGCCAGTTCTGTAAAGGTAGTATTCCTGGCTGAAGAACCTGTTATTTTCAGTTTCCAGATTGCCAAACAGGGTAGCCTTCAAACCGTTCTCGACCGCAAGTTCTGATATTTTTGAAGAAATCTCTTCACCAATGGAGGCTTCATTGTAGATCACTCCCAGGATGGAGTCAGCGTTATCAGGGACTTTTCCAAGATCAAGGGTTTTCCGGCTCTTCTCTTCAGCCCTGTTCCTGTCAATGATCCCTTTGAGCTTTGCGAAGACTTCCTGGCTGAAGTCAAGCATTTCAACGGTTCTCTGGCTTTCCTGCGACCTGGTTCCGGTAACAACGGTCGGGCTGTATTCTGTCCCTGTGAATGTTATGCCGAGCTTTTCAGCGTCAAACTGTTCAATGTCATCATATCTGTCGGGAGCGTCGGGATTGTAGGCTCTTGCCCTGTTGATTTTTTCACTAACTGATATTACCGCTGGCAGTGGAATTTTCATAAGTTCCAGCCCACCCTCATTTTCATGCTCCACAATGAGGACTTTCCTGTCATCAGAGAACTCAATCCTTGCCGCAGATGACTTGAATGAATAACCGGTGAACACCGCTATTTCAGGCGGGACCTGCGCAGTCTCTCCATCCAGGGAATATTTTCCAGTCAGCACAATGTCAGGTGAAAGCTTCTTCACCAGGGCTGAAAGTATTTTGGATGTTGCAAGGGTGTCTGAGCCACCAAACTTTCTGTCTGATATAAGGCACGCCCTGTCCACTCCCATTTTGAGAGCCTCATTGAGTATCTCCTTTGACTGTGGAGGGCCCATGGTTGCAACAATGGTTTCTGCTCCTTCTCTATCCTTAATTCTCAGGGATTCTTCAATGGCCTTCTTGTCGAATGAATTCATGGAAAGAGGGACATTTTCCCTGACTATCCTGTTTGTTTCCGGATCATACTTTATTTGGTTCACGTCAGGAATCTGTTTTGCAAAAACCAGTATCTTCATGGAACAAAAATTGGTTCTGGATATTTATTAATTAAGATTCTAAAAAAGTATAGTTGTGGTTTTGGTTATTCCGGGAAAAGATTCAGACTTTCAGAGTTCTACCAGGATTTCTCCACCCTCCACCTTTGTCTTGTAGGAAGAAAGGGGCTTTATTGGCCCGGATCCCTCGGGTTCGCTCAAGACAGATCCATCACTGGGCTTGAATGTTGCAAAGTGGTTTGGGCAGATTAGCTGATGGTCGTCCATGAAACCTTCTGAAAGGTCATAATCCTCATGGGTGCAGAGGTGTGAAGTGGCATAGTAATTGTTGCCATCCCTTATGAGGAGGACTTCCTTGCCTTCCACTGTAACCTTGAACAAATCTCCGTCTTTCATGGCTCCTTCTTTTAGCACTTTGTACCATGTCATGATTATCAATTATGCCATTCTGTAATTATAATTTATCCTGTTTTCCACTTCACAAAATAGACACCCTGGATTTTTTTAAGAGGCGTGAAAATATCATATCCCGTATTGGTGGATACCGTTATTATTTATACAATCGAGTCATTTTTCCCTTGGCGTTGGTTTCAGGTGGATCCACAGATAAAAGAAAAATACAAACTTGCAGGCTCAATAGGAAAGAAAGCACTTGAATACGGCCAGAGCCTAGTTGAACCCGGAGTATTGCTTTACGATGTGGCCCAGGGTATAGAGAAACACATAAGGGAACTTGGTGGAAGACCCTCCTTTCCAGTCAACATTTCCATAAACAATGAGGCCGCCCACTATACTCCATTCCATGGCGACAAGAAGAAGCTCAAGACGGGCGATGTTGTAAAGCTGGATGTGGGAGCACAGGTAGATGGTTATCTCTCAGACAATGCAACAACCATTGAGGTTGGAAATACAGGAAATCATTCTGACATAATAGATGCAACAAGGGAGGCCCTTAATGCAGCGATAAAGAAACTGAGGCCAATGATTCAGGTGAGGCAGATTGGGGCCGAGATTGAAAGGGTGATAAGAAACCGGGGATTCAAACCAGTTCGCAACCTCGGCGGTCACGGGATAAACCGGTATGATCTGCATTCAGAGATTTTCATACCGAACTACGATGATGGAAACGCCACTCCTCTCCATAAGGATATGGTAATTGCCATTGAACCCTTTGCCAGTACAGGAATAGGGATGATACACAACGGGCCCGGAGGCAACATTTACATCCTGAGCGGTACAAAGGTCAGGGAGGATGAAATCCTGTACAAGAATTACAACACCGTTCCATTCGCCCAGAGGTGGGTGGCAGATCTCATGCCAGATGCAGACAACTACATCAAGTCAATGATAAAATCAAGGGAATTGAGTGAATTCGCGGTCCTGAAAGAGCACAAAGGCTCTCTGATCTCTCAGGCAGAACATACAATAATGATTCTCTCCGATGAAATCATAGTTACTACTGCCTGAGCGCTTCTTCAATGTTTTGAAGAATCTGGGAAAACACTTCCTCCTTGGGTCTTGATGCATCGACTGTTATTTTTCCCTTAAATTCAATGGTCTTGTATAATTCCCTGACGATGTTCAGGTAACCGCTTTCCTCGAACCCCGTAAGACTGGCCCTTCTGGAGAGCCTCTCCATTGATATAGCCGGATCAAGGTCAAGGTAAAATGTGATATCGGGCCGCACCTGTATTATTGAGGAGGCATCCATCATCCATTTGAGTGCCTCCTCCCTTCCGGGGAAAGCGCTTTCTATGATGGCCCCCTGGTATGCCAGGGAAGAGAGAAGGTATCTGTCGCACAGCACTATTTTTCCAGATTCAAGCTGTCGGGAGATTTCTCCCTGGTGCATGTACCGGTCTTCCGTAAACCTGAAAAACAGGGAGAATCCAGATGCGAGATCCCTGCCCTGCCTCAATTCTTCAGTCCACTGAATTTTATCTGTGGGCTCCTTGGTCAGGTACACCCTATACCCTTTTTCACGGAGGGAGTCTCCAACCATCCTTGAGATAGTTGTCTTGCCTGAGCCGTCAATACCTTCAAATGCCACAAACATAAGCCGTACTGCTAAAGCCCGAACACACTATTAATATATTCACTGAACCGGAATAAAGTTAGTCACAGAGCATTGAAACCGAGGTCCTCAGTTACCCCACCAAAGTCTATATCCCGCTCTGCAATCACATTGTCCACTTCCGGAGTTTGGATGAAATTAAACAGCATAAGCCTGAAAGTACTTTCGAACCAGTATGTGAGCGCAGTATCACTAGCGGAGCTCATAAGAATACTTGGAAGGTCACAGGCATGGATTTTCATTCCACTCTATCTGGTCAATGTGAGGCATATTCCTTATGTAATGGTGGGTCTGCTTTTCTTCCTCACTGCCATGGTGACCCTTCCATTCTCCATTTACGGGGGGAACCTCATTGACAGAATTGGGAGAAGGGCTGCAGCCCTGTGGTTGCCGCCCATAATAATGGGACTTCTTCTGGTAATGACAGTTACGGTCTTTCTGGATCTTCCGGATATGATCCTCTTTGTGTCTTTCGTGCTTGTTGAACCATTCACAAGTGTACAGGGAATTCTGGATAATGTCATAATCACAGATACCACCTCGGAATCCGAGAGGACCACAGCGTTCAGCGTTGTGAGAATCGGGGGAAACATAGGTTTCGCAATAGGACCCGCTCTGGGCGGTTTTCTTTCCAATCTGGCTTACGGCTTGGTCTTTCTCTTCCCGGCAATTGCAAGCCTGGGGGAACTGTTCCTTTATTACAGATATGTCCAGGAGACTGATTATGCAAAGCCAGAAAAATCAGAGAAAATGCGGATTCCCATTTCAGACAGGCCTTTCATATTCATGAGCATCCTGATTGCATCCGTATGGTTTGTGGCAGGTCAATGGGGAGCCACCCTCACACTTTTCTGGAGCCAGGTGGACAAGGTGCCAAATTCGCTCATCGGAATCCTTTATGCGGTGAATGGTGTAGTGGTGGTATTCCTGCAGATACCTACAAACTGGGCGCTTGCCAGGGTAAAGGATTACCAGAGGATTGCGCTCGGAGGTTTCGTTTATTCCTTCTCCTTCTTCGCACTGGCCTTCTTTTCGGGGTACATATTCCTCATTATTGATGTGATCTTCATCACCATGGGTGAGAACATCCTTTCGCCCATTGCATTCAGTATAGTTGGCAAAATGGCACCTCCGGACAAGAGAGGGCAGTATTATGGGGCATTCCAGCTGATACTGGGGCTAATAATGCCAATTGCCCCGGTTCTGGGAACTGCACTCCTGTCCAGATATGCAGTAAACCCGATCATGATGTGGGGTCCATTAATGCTGCTTGGAGTAGCACTTTCAATGATAGTTCTCGGCTTTGGCGGAAGATCGTTCCCGAAAGACAGGAGAGAACCGCAGTCTGTCAAAATATGAGAATCAGGAAGAGGTTTCCTTCCTGAAAGATTCAATGGCCGACTTGACCTCATCAACTGAGGCCTGGTTTTCCAATGTGCTCACATCTCCAGGCATCTGATTCAGTGCAACGGCCTTCACCACGCGCCTCATGATCTTTCCGCTTCTGGTTTTTGGGAGGGTTTTGACAATATGTATCTCCTCAGGGACATAAATCGGGCCCAATTCTGACCGTATTTTTTTCCTGATTGAATTAACCAGTTCCCCATCTCCCTCGTAGTCATCCTTGACCACAACAAAAGCTACTATGACCTCTCCCTTAACAGGATCGGGCCTGCCGAAGACAGCAGCTTCGGCAACTTCTGAAGAGGCGATCAATGCATCCTCAATCTCAATTGTGCCCAGCCTGTGCCCTGAGACGTTCAACACCTCGTCTGCCCTTCCGAGGAGCCAGAAATAACCGTCCTTATCCTTGATGGCATAATCGCCGCAGTTATACAGCCCCTCATACTTTTCGAAGTATGCTTTCTTGAACCTTTCCGGGTCATTGTTCAGGGTCATGAACATTCCGGGCCACGGTTTTTTGTATGCTATGTATCCCTTTTCTCCATCCGGCACTTCAATGCCGTTTTCATCCAGTATCTGGGGAAACACTCCTGGCATGGGGAATGTTGCGGAACCGGGTTTAAGGGGGGGCAGTCCAAGTGCCAGCGGAGGTGCAATCATGAATCCGCCGGTCTCTGTCTGCCAGTAAGTATCAATAATGGGACTGTTTGAGTGCCCTATATGCTCATAGTACCATTTCCACGCTGTTGGATTTATGGGTTCTCCAACGCTTCCCAGTATACTCAGGGAGTTGAGGTCATGTTTCTCAGGATATTTTTCACCGTACCTCATAAGTGTCCTTATTGCGGTTGGTGAGGTGTAAAGCAGGTTTACCCGGTACCTTTCAATTATCTCCCATATCCTGTCCGGTGCAGGGTAGGTAATTGCACCCTCATACATTATTGAAGTCAGGCCGAGGAAAAGGGGGCCGAATACGATATAGCTGTGGCCCGTAACCCATCCGATGTCTGCTGCGCACCACCACCGGTCATCTTCACCAGGGTTGAATGCCCACTTCAGGGTGTTTGCAACCCAGACAGAGTATCCGCCAGTTCCATGGACCGCCCCTTTTGGCTTTCCCGTGGTTCCAGAGGTGTAGAGGATATACAGGGGATCGGTGGAATCCATCCATTCCGGTTCAACATATGTCTGAGAAGTGCCCACTATGTCGTGCCACCACAGATCCCTTCCCTCCTGCATCTGAATCTCGTGTTTGGTTCTCTCCACTACGACTACGGTTTCTACTGTGGAGGACTGCACAAGGGCTTCATCAACAATATCCTTTAACTTTACGATTTTCCCGGCACGGAATGCTCCATCAGAGGTGATCACCAGCTTTGCACCGGAATCGTTGATCCTTTCCGCCAGGGCGCCAGCGCCAAATCCTGCAAATACAAAGGAGAATACAGCTCCGATCCTTGCAGCTGCCAGCATTGCCACAGGAGCCTCCAGCAACATGGGGAGATAGATAATGATCCTGTCTCCCTTTCCTATGCCCAAATCTTTCAGGGCTTTTGCAAAGTTGTTTACTCTCAGATAAAGGCCATCGTAAGTTACGATCTTCTCTTCACCGTTTTCTCCAACCCATATATACGCAGCCTTGTTCCGCCTGTTTTTCCTGACATGGCGGTCAAGGGCATTGTATGAAACATTGAGTTTACCTCCGGGAAACCATTTGAAGAAAGGAGGGTTGCTGTCATCCAGGACTCTGTCCCACTTCCGGTGCCAGTCCAATACCTCTGCATGCTTCTCCCAGAACTGATCAGGTTTTTCCAAGGATTCCCTGTAAACTTGCTTGTAAGACTCTATGCCTGGATGGAAAATCTCTTCCATAGGCAACACTTCGCCTGAGCCTTTTGTATCGACCATGCGCAAGTATGTATTTTACCCTATATTAAGCTTGATCGAAGAAAATACCGGGTGACAATCAAGGATTAAATAGGGCTGTTTCAATCTTATCTGATGCCGGCAGAAAATGGATTCAATACTAGGGCTGTACACTCAGGAGAACTGAAGATTAGTGAATTCGGAAATGTCACCACCCCAATTTTTCAGACTTCAACATTCAGGCTTCCCAATGAAAGCAAGGATCCTGAAATAGACAGCACTTCAGGGAAACCATTTCTATACACCAGGATCGGAAATCCCACAATCCAGGCACTGGAGGCAAAATTTTCGGCTCTTGAGAAATGCACCCACTCCTCAGCTTTTTCCTCCGGAATGGCTGCAATAACATCCTCTGTACTTGCAATGGCAAATCGGGATAAGCCTATACTGGTTTTAAATGAACTATACGGTCAGACCCACTTCTTCTTCTCTGAGACCATGAGGCAAATGGGCTACATGGTGGAGTTCATAGGTACCGAAAGGTTGAATGAAATGGACTTCGACCCCCAGAAATATGGCTTGCTATACCTGGAATCAATCGTCAATCCTACCATGAAGGTAACAGATCTCTCTGCCATTGCAACAAGGTGCATGGAGGCAGAAGTACCAGTGGCTGTTGACTCAACCTTTGCGTCTCCATTCAACCAGAACCCGCTTTCACTGGGGTGCACTGTATCAATTCACAGTGCTACCAAGTACATTGCAGGACACAGTGATGTGACAATGGGGATCGCAGGGACAAACGATGAGGACCTTTATCAAGGGATTGTTGGGAACAGGCTCAACTTTGGAACCAACAGCGATCCAATGCAGGCATTTCTTGCCATAAGAGGCCTGAAAACTCTTGGCCTCCGAGTAGGCCGGCAGAATGAGGTTGCCATGAAGGTGGCAGGTTTTCTAAGCCAGCACAAGAAGGTTAGAAATGTCAATTATCCTGGGCTCGAATCGTTCCACTACCATAAAGTGGCAAAAAGGAACCTGAGAGGGTATGGTGGAATGCTGTCATTTGAGGTAGAAGACGGCAAAGTTGCAGTGAAACTGCTTCGAGAATTGAAAATTGCCACAGCTGCAGCCAGCCTTGGTGGTGTTGAAACCCTGGTGTCACTGCCTGTCGAGACAAGCCATGCAAAGGTCCCAGCCGGTGAATTGAAAAAAATGGGCATTGGAAGCGGACTGGTAAGATATTCATGTGGCATTGAGGACCCTGAGGATCTCATAGAAGACCTACAGAACGCCTTGGGAAAAATATAGGGGCAATATCAGAGAAGCGGGTATATTCCTGTTACTGGTTCAATTACTTCTTCTTCAACCGGGCCGATTCCAAGGCAGGTGGCGGTCCCGGGCTCAATCTGGGTGTGCCCGGCATCAGTTATGACTTCATTTACAAGGCCAAGTACTTCTACACGTCCTTTCAATTCGAAAAGCGCCCTCTCATTGTCTACCCTGATAACTACTTTCTTCTGTCCTTCACGAACCCATTCCCTGAAGAGCTTCTTTTCATATTTCTCTGCTTTCAGGGCACAGCTGACCGCTGCATGGGCTACCTGAGCAGCTATTTTCCCCTTGCCCATGTCAAGATCTTTTCTTACTGCAATTACCATTTTCACATTTTCTACCATGGGACATCCTTCTTCTTCATCTTGTAGCCAATTATGTTAACAACCCTGTGAAGAGGCGGGGTTATGATAAGAATAGCTAGTGCACCAATAATGTTGCCGTAGTAAGCCATGAAGAATGTTCTCGAAAATAGGAACAAGAACAGGAAGGAAATCAGGACGAATGGCCACTGGTCCAGAAGGGAACCCTTTCCTCCTCTCTGTATTCCTATCCGTCTCTTGATGAATGAGCCTGTGACATCGCCTGTGAGGGAACCAAAAGACATTGCGAAAAGAGTGACCATTATTGACGACAGACTGGAACCATATGAAAAATAGCCCGAGGCATTGAATACCATGAAAAGGCCAGTAAGAATAACCCCAGATAGGACCCCCAGGAGTGAACCTCCAAAATAACCGGACCATGTTTTTCCATCCCCCAGGATCCGGTTTCCATCTGGGAATTTCTTCCCGCCATCCATGGGAAAATGTCCACCGGTGATAACAGCTGCAGGATTTGCCACGAAGCCGGGAATAAACAGAATGAACGCTTCAATTATAAGTAGTGGGATGTTAAGCATATTCTTCTACAGCCTTCAGAATATCCGCTTTGGTTATAATTCCCTTTAGTTCTCCACCATCCACTATGAGTGCGGCATTTGAGAATTTAAGGAGAGGGTATATCATTGAAATCGGTGAGCCTTTGTCAAGCTGTGGAAGAGTCACGCCCATGACTTTCCTGACGATCAAGGAGCGCAGGGAATCTGGGGTTGCACCTTTCAGCAGGAGGTCATTTATGTCGGTTTCCGAGACGCTGCCAATTACCTTGCCATCCATTGTTACAACAGGCAGTTGGGAAAAGCCCTTCTCCCTCATGGTATTGAGTGCAGATATTATTGAGTCAGTGGGGTAACATGTAACAACGGAGGTGCTCATTATTTTCTCTGCAGTAATGTCTATTGTGTTTGCCTTCTGCCCAGTCTTGTTCAGATAGTCGAATATTTTCCTTACCTTGTCATAGGTTGGATTTATGCTGCCTTTCTCCAGCCTTGCAATGTAAGACTGGCTCACTCCGCTGATCTTGGCAAGCTCTTTCTGGCTGATTCCAAGATTCTTTCTCATTTTTCTCAATTCTTCAATGGAAGGTAACATCTTTCTGAGTCAATTTATTACAGATATATAAATAGTTTCAAATTTCCTGATTACCCGGGGTAATGTAATTTACCCATGAATTAAAAGGTTAAAGTTAATTTACAGTAAACGCTAATGGTAGAATATTGCCTGACTACAAAGACTGGATAATAAAGAACAACAGGTTCACCGCACCTCTCATTGCCTTCATTTTATCTGCGCTGGTTACTCTGGCAGCTGTTTACCTGTACGGGGAGCTGATGTTCCTGGTTCCGGTCGTTACATTCTTCTCGTTCCACTACACAAAACTGTACAGGTTTAAGCTTAGGATACTTGGAGGGACAATTGTGTTCATTCTTGTTGCATTCACTGCAACGGGACTTCTTACACATGCCATCTATACTTCAGAACCCACATACCACACGGTCTTCTCGGACGGTTCTAATGTTTATTCCCAGGTCACTCCTTATTCAGGCTCTTCTTCGCAGTACACCTACACCATACACGTTATACCAAACGGGACTTTCAACTACGATTCCCTCGACCTGAACATACACGGTGCAAACGGATTCAATGTCACAGTGCCTTACGATAAGATGCAAAACCAGACATTTTCAGGCAACAACACTGAAACCCTCACCTACGTGTTTACCGGAATTACTGCCAATGGGGTGTATTCGTACAATTTAACGGCCCAGAAGAATGGAACAATATTCACTCCTGAAATCAGCGGTCCCCTGAATACCTCAGAGTTTTCCATTTTCACATATCTTCTTCCCACTTACGCAATCTATTATCTGATAATCTTTGAGCTGGTGTATATTGCAGGCCTGTTCATAGCAAGGAGCATATCAAACTCCAGGGGTTACAGGCAATCAAGGAAACCTCCAGAAGGAGATCAGAACCCTTAGGTTCCGTTTCTTTCCCATTCATGCAAAACAATAGGAAAAACATTTAAATTCCAACCATTTGTATAATTTAAGATCGTAATATGTCAAGATATGAATTCAGGTGCAGGGACATAGGTATGGAATGTGACTTCAACGTATCTGGAAAGGAGGCTGCAGATCTTATACCACAAATTGCCGAACATGCCAGATCCGTCCACGAATTGGAAAATATCGACGACGATATGAAAGACAGAATCAACAATTCAATAAAGAAGAAATTATTCTGAATCCCAGGGATATCTATTTAGCTATAGACTATCTATGTATATATAGAAGACAATAGGATAATCTATATAGATTATAACGATCATAAATAGATGAGTTCATACACCCGTCGAATCCAGCTTACAGGAGGCTCTACATTCATAATTTCCCTGCCATCCAAGTGGATCAAGGAAAATAGGCTTGAAAAAGGAAGCGAACTTACCATTGAAGACACAAACGGCAGCCTGCTGCTTTCTCACGGAGAACAGGCGAAGACCGAACTTATAAAAAAAATCAATATAGATCCAAAGGTCGATCTAGAGAATTTTCAGCGGGTTCTGACCTCAGTATATATTTCAGACTTTGACTCTCTGATTATCAAGAGCTCACAGTATATTGATCACCCACTCAGGGAGACGGTGAAGAAATTTTCCCGGTTGGTGATGGGAGTTGAGATTTTTGAAGAATCTTCAAGGACCATTGTACTCCAGAATGTAATCGACACCGACGCATTTCCAATGTCCAATGCAGTAAGAAGGATGAGCCTGAATGTGGAAACCATGATCGGCGATGTGATTAAGGGCATGGAAGAGAATGACAGGAGGCTTCTGGAGAGCGTAATCAGCAGGGATGATGATGTTGACAGGTATCAGCTGTATGTTTACAGGGTAGTGAACAGAGGCAAGGCAGAGAACGAAAACAGCATATTTTTCCTTATATTTTCCAGAATCCTTGAGAGAATAGCTGATCATGCAGTGAACATATGCAAATTATGGCTTTCGGGGGAAGACGGCTCAGGTGAAAGTGCAAAATCCCTTGCAGGTTTCCTCAGGGAATCCAGCAAGCTCTACAACGAGGCCGTAGAAGCCTTTTATGCAAGAAAATTCGAACCTCTCAATGGAATAATTTCTAGAAAACCTGAGTTCAGAAACCTGAAACAGGAACTTCTGAAAGCTGAAGGCGAATCTAGCACAACATCCTCAATATCCGAAGAGGTTCTGAGAATAGCTCTCTATTCAACAGATATAGCTGAACTTGCCATGGACATAATACTTGGCGGGCACTCAGAATTCACGGTTTCGTCATAGGTCAACAGCTTCTATCTTCAGGTTGCCAGGTTCTCCCGAAATTGTTGCGGCAGGGGTCTCCATATCGTGATTGAATATGCAGATGGACTTATTCCTGATGGCCCTCTTCAGAAGCTTCTTTTTCATTTCCACCGTTTCCAGAGGATATGTGTCTATTGCTGTAACGTAGGTAGGATGAAGGTGAAATGCCGTTGGAATCAGGTCACCGAAATAAATGAACTCTTTGCCGCCGTTTGAATAAATGATCACCTGATGGCCTGCTGTGTGGCCTCCCGTGTGTATGGACTGGATGCCTCCTTTAAGCCTTGTGGATCCTTCAAGTTCAATGCGCCTTGAGGCTCTGAGTAAGCTCTTGTCAGTCCTGCCGTAATTTACTCTGGTCAGGTCGGATGGCCTTCTGTATGATCTGAATTCACTTCTCTGGGCAACTATTGTTGCATTCTGGAAGAGGAACCGACCTTCATGCCTGTCCAGGCTGTGGCCGAAATGATCGAAATGCATGTGGGAATGGATTATCATGTCTATGTCAGTAGGTGATCCGGATTCCCAAAGCTGGGATACCAGGTCGTTGTCTTTTTCCATCTCGAAAATTTTCATATACTTCGGATCTGGGCTGCTGCCTATTCCGGAATCAATAAGCACCTGAAAATCACGCTGTATTACGTAAGGTATTCTGACTGCAAGCCTCACCCTTTCAGCCGGGGTGGTTTGGAATTTCTTGGACCAGAATGGTCTGGGCACCACACCAAAGGCTGCTCCTGGATCAAGTGTGAATGACCCGTCTGAAAGCAACCTGACTTCTGTATCTCCAAATTTCATAATCTCATCCCTTGATGTAAAGAAGGCCGAGTTCCCTGAGATATTCTATTATTGTTGGGTCCTCCATGTTGCTGAGATCACCCGGTTCATCTCCCAGAAATGCCCTCCTGACAACCCGCCTCATTATTTTCCCGTTCCTTGTTTTTGGCAGCTGGGGAAGCCATATCACATATTTAGGGGAAAATGATTTTCCTAAACCTGACACCACTGATTCCCGTATCTTTTCCCTGGTGGCATCGTCATTGCTGCCGGTATAGAAGACCGCAACGGCTTCCCCCTTAATTGAATCAGGGATGCCGGCGACAGCTGATTCAGTGACACCATCCGACAGCATCACGAGATTCTCTACCTCGTTTGGCCCCAGTCGTTTTCCCGCAACCTTGAGTACGTCATCGGACCTTCCAAACAGGAAAAAGTAGCCATCCCTGTCCATCATTGCCCAGTCGCCCTGGACCCAGTTGCCTTCAAACTGTGACCAGTAAGTCTCAATGTACTTTTCCGGCTGTTTCCATATTCCTCTGGTCATTGAGGGGCAATGTGCTGTCGAAACAAGATAGCCAACCTTGTCATATACCTGGTTTCCTTCTTCATCCAGTACGGAAACGTTCATGCCGAGGCCTCTAAACAGGCATCTGGGCATCAACGGTATGGCAGCTGTGGAGGCCAGGAAACATCCAATAATGTCTGTGCCTCCTGAAATGTTGGCGATGGGCACCCTGCCGTCTCCCAAGTGTTCGAACAGCCACATCCATGATTCCTCATCCCAGGGTTCCCCTGTAGACCCGAAGAGCCTTATTCCAGCAAGGGGTTTCCTGATTCTTTTGGCTTTCAGCGTTCTCACAATAGTGGGAGATACTCCAAGCAGGGTTATTCTGTGTTCTTCTATGAGGTTCCACAAGCGATTGCTGTCTGGAAAATCTACAGCACCGTCGTAGACGAAAATGGAACCTCCAATGGCATTGGCACCTATAATGGACCAGGGACCCATCATCCAGCCCAGGTCTGATATCCAGAACAGTGTATCTTCCGGTGTCATGTCCATGTAGTATCGCACTTCTTTGGCTATGTTGATAAAACTCCCTCCGTGCACGTGGACGGTCCCTTTTGGTTTCCCAGTTGTTCCTGAAGTGTAAAGCATGATTGCTGGATCCTCTGATCCGGTTTCTTCTGAGGCGATGTATTCTCCTTCAGCCATTAACTTGTAGAAATCAAGTTCATTATCATTCTGGGGAGAAATGAGGATGAGCCTGACCCCATCAAGTTGCTCGAGCACTTTCCGAACATCGATACGTTTCCCCTTTCTCTCATAATATGACAGGGAAAATAGTACGCTGATCCCGGCATCCTCAATCCTTGTCCTCACTGCATCAAGACCATAGCCGGAAAATATGGGGACAGCAACAGCTCCTATTCTCATAATTGAATACAGGGAAATTATGCTCTCCGGATTGGGTGGCATGTAAATTCCAACCCTATCTCCCTTCCTGACGCCAATTTTCAATAGGGCACCGGCCATTTTCCCGGTCTGTTTATCAAGTTCACTGAAACTGATTGAGCCTTTCTGTCCATTTTCATGCTCATATTTTATGGCCGGAGAGCTTGATTCCTTCCTTTTTTCCACGCAATTGTAAGTGATGTTTATTCTTCCACCAGTAAACCAAGTGGTCCACGGGATACCTCTTTCCGGGGACCTCACATTGAGGTAAGGCTTGGAGAAATTAATGCCACAATCCTTTATCACGGCAGGCCAGAACCACTCAGGATCTTCATCTGCCCTGTCATACAGCTCCTCTATGTTTCCAATCCCGTTTGCACGGGCAAGTTTCATCAGGTTCGTTTCTTCAGGCCTTGGTGGTTTATAAACGAATTTCGGCATCGATATACCATAGCGTTGAACTAAAAATAAGGTTGTCTCAATTTTTCTTAATTTTTTTAAGCTCTTTTAGTATTGTATTTCATGGTTTCCAGGCTATTGATGCATGTTGGTCCGTCTGTCAGCAATTATAATGTGCTTTCTTCAGCAACTGTTCCAAATGTGGGATTCGCCTCCCCTGAATTTAACAGTGCATTCAGGTATGTTCTCGAGCATTTCAGAAAGATAACCGGGGCTGACGGTTCATACGTTCCTTTTATACTACCTGGGGGAGGAACTGTTGCTATGGAGAGTGTAGTTTCATTTCTCAGGAAGGGTTCAAAAATTCTCATTGTGAGCAATGGCGCCTTTGGCGACCGCTGGGAAAAGATATTTTCCAGATACCCTGTCGAATTCAGGGTATTGAGGGCAAATGCAGGCAATATCGTTCCCGTGAGCCAGGTAAAGGCTGAGGTTCAGGAAGGAGGATATGATGCTGTTACCTTCACTCATGTTGAGACAAGCACCGGAGCCAAGGTTCCTGTTAAGGAAATGGCTGAAGCAATCAGGCCATACGTGAATCTCATAATTGTGGACGGTGTAGCCAGTGTCGGTGGCGAGCGCATAAGCAC